>NZ_JBEOVN010000004.1:0-110296 GCF_040295565.1 Streptomyces sp. NPDC002785
AGCGTCGGTGATCGGCTCTCGCACGGCTTCACCCCCCGGCAGTGGGGCGTCGTCATGCCCGCCGGGAGGTGAAGCCGTGCGAGAGCCGATCACCGACGCTGACCGCGACCAGGTCCGCCGGCTGCACGCCGAGGGCAAGAGCCGAAACGCCATCGCACGGACCATCGGGCGCAGCGGCTCGACCGTGTCCAAAATCGCCGCCGAGTTCGACCCGCCGCTGAGTTTCACGCGCGGGCCCGAAGTGGTGGCCGCGACCGACGCCCGCCGTATCGACCTCGCCGCGCGTCGACAGCAGTTCGCCGAGGCTCTGCACGAGTCCGCCGAGCGGCTGCACGGGCAGTTGTTCGCCCCCTGCGTGGTGGGCGCGTTCGGAGGCAAAGACAACCTGTGGAGCGAGCAGCCGCTCGACCGCCCGCAGTTCGCCGACCAACGACAGATCCTCGCCGCCGTATCCACCGCTGTGGATAAGTCCTTGAAGCTCGCCCCCGCCGAGGGAGGCCAGGGAGCCGAGGACGTCCGTTCGATGCTGGGCACCCTCGGCGAAGTACTCGCCGACGCTTTCGCCGACGACGAGGGGGCCGACGACGGGGGGTAAGCCGTGCGCCTGCCCGCCGGCGTCGACCTCCCCCTGTCCCGCAAGCAGTTGCGCAGCGTTGGCCGCGCCCGGGCCCGTATCAACCTGTGGCACGGGTCGGTCAGGTCTGGAAAGACCGTCGCGTCACTGCTCGCATTCGTCATTGCAGTTGCCGCCGCCGGACCGTCGGGACTCATCCTGATTTGTGGCCGCAGCTTGCAGACCATCGAACGGAACGTGTTCGAGCCCCTGCAAGACGCGTCCCTGTTCCGCCCCCTGTCCAAGCACATTCACCACACCCGGGGCGCCACCACGGCAGTCATCCTCGGCCGGACCGTGCACCTTATCGGCGCATCGGACGTCCGCGCCGAGGGGCGCCTGCGAGGACTTACCGCGCAGCTCGCGTACGTCGACGAGGCGACACTCGTTCCCGAATCGTTCTGGACTCAGCTACTCGCCCGACTCTCGACGCCGGGCGCGCGGCTGCTCGCCACGACCAACCCGGACAGCCCCCGCCATTGGCTGAAAGTCGGGTACCTCGACCGGGCCCACGAACTCAACCTGCGTCACTGGCATTTCAGGCTCGCCGACAACCCGAGCTTGACCCGGCAGTACGTCGCCGACCTCACCGCCGAATACGTCGGACTGTGGCGCCGCCGCATGATCGATGGGGCATGGGTCGTCGCCGAGGGCGCCGTATTCGATATGTGGGACGAGCAGCGGCATGTCGTCGACACCCTGCCGCCGATGCTCCGTTACTGGGCCGCCGCGGACTACGGGACAACGAACCCGTTCGCCGCCCTGGTGTTGGGACTCGGTGCCGACAACCGGCTGTATGTCGTGAGCGAGTGGCGCCACGACAGCAAGACCGCTCACCGGCAGATGACCGACGCGCAGTACAGCGAGGCCGTTCGGGCATGGCTCGACCGGCAGAACATCGAACCCGAGTGGACGTTCATTGACCCGTCGGCTGCGTCGTTCCAGACACAGCTATGGGCCGACGGACACCCGGGCGTCACCCGGGCCGACAACGAGGTGAAGCCCGGAATCCGCAGCGTGTCGTCGGCCCTCGCCGCCGGCCTGCTGCGCGTACACGAATCGTGTTCGGGCCTGCTCGACGAGATCCCCGCTTACTCCTGGGATCCCGCCGCGACCGCCAAGGGCGAAGACAAGCCGGTCAAGACCGCCGACCACAGCGTCGACGCCCTACGCTACGTGCTGCACAGCACCGCGCACGAGTGGCGTTACCTGCTACCTGGCAGCAACCAGCGCGGTACGGAACCGCTTGGCCAAGAGCTGACGTGACCCGTTCAGTTCACGAGCCACCTTTGCCAGCTCCCTTCGTCCCTTGATGGGCCAGCCACGCCCGGGGTTCTGGCAAGGAGCCAGCTTCTCCTGGTAGCGGATTAGGTTCTGCCACAGATCGTCGGCAGCGCCGGTTACTGAGTGCGGACCGGCTATCTCAACTCTTCGTTTCAACGCACCGAGCACAGTCGCCGCTGCTTCCAGGTGTTCGAGCGACTTCCTGACCTCAGATGGTCGGGGGGTTCTCGGTCGATCCTTCCGCAGGAACAGATTGTGCCGAGGGTCGAACGCGGCGAACGCTCCATCCAACTCGGTGACGCCAATAACGAAGCCTTCATACGCCGCCTGCCGCTCCTCGCGAAGCGTTCGACCAAGATCCACATCTCCTTGGTCACGCGGCTGCCGACGGCTGGCTCTGTAGGTGAACCAACCCGTGGCTAGTACGCCAACTGCCGCCGCAGCAGCGCCCAATACCGTCGCGGTCCCTTGATCCATGAGCTCGATCCTGCCTTGTCCATATAGCTGTTGGTAGGGATACCCGTGATGTACAAACGGAGGTGACATTGTGCCCCTGCCTGAGAACGGCGCCGTATGGCCACCCCGAGGCGTCGCCCCCCTGTACGCCGACATCAAGGTCGACGACGCGTGGTACTCCGGCGACACCGACCGCCTCGCCAAGATCTACCGGTACGCACCGCAGCAGCGAAAAGACGGCCGCCGCCGCTTGTGGGGGCGCCACCGTCAGCCGGGCAAGCGCGAGGAACGGCTGCACATCCCCCTCGCCGGCGAGATCGCGCAGACGTCTGCCGACCTGCTTTTCGCCGACACCCCCGTCGTCACCGTGTCGGACACCTCGACGCAGGACCGCCTCGACGAGCTGCTCGACGTCGGGGGCGTGCCCGAGCTGCTGCTGACCGCAGCGGAGACGGCCGCGGCCCTGTCCGGCGTGTTCTTGCGCGTAACGTGGGACCGCACCGCCGCTGCCGACCGGCCCCTGCTCACCGTCGTGCACCCCGACCAGGCCGTACCCGAGTGGACGTTCGGCATCATGACGGCCGTCACCTTCTGGCGGCCCCTGCCCGGCACCGGGTCGGCCGTATGGCGCCACCTCGAACGGCACGAACGCGGCCGGATCTTGCACGGTCTGTATGAGGGGACCGACGACCAGCTCGGCCGGCGCGTACCGCTCACCGAGCACACCGAAACCGCCAGCCTCGCCGCATCCCTCGGCGCCGAAGGCGACGCCATCGAGACCGGCGTGCCGATGCTCACGGCCGTATACGTGCCGAACATCGGACCCAACCGCAAGCACCGCGGCGCCCCGTGGGGCCGCAGTGACTTGCAGGGTGTGCACGACCTGCTCGACGCCCTCGACGAAACGTGGTCATCGTGGCTACGCGACATCAGGCTCGCCCGGGCAAGGTTGATCGTTCCCGACGGTTACCTGCGGAACAACGGGCCCGGGAAAGGGGCGTCGTTCGACGACGACCGGGAAGTGTGGCAGGCCCTCGCTATCCCGCCCACCGAGCAGGGCAACGGCATCACGTTGTCGCAGTTCGCCATCCGTGTTGAAGAGCACCGCGCGACGGCTGAGGCCATCGTGCGGCAGGCCACGACAGCGGCCGGTTACTCCCCTACATCCGTCGGCCTCGACGGAGACGGGGCCGCCGTCACCGCAACGGAGATCGCCGCGCGTGACCACCGGTCGATGGTGACCCGGGGCAAGAAGGCGCGTTACTGGCGACGCGCGATTGCCGAGATTCTGCGCGTCCTGCTCGCCATCGACCGGGTGCAGTTCGGAGGCGGGGGAACCGACGAACGCCCCACGGTCGACATTGGCGACGGAGTCGCGGAAGACCCCGGGAGCACCGCGCAAACGCTGTCCCTGCTCGCACAGGCGCAGGCCGTTTCGACCGATACGAAGGTGCGGATCCTGCACCCGGATTGGGACGACGCCGTCGTGCAGGCTGAGGTCGATCGCATCTTGACCGAGACTGGGCAGGCAGTGCCCGACCCCATGCAGGCCGGGCAACTGCTCTAGCTCTAGGCGACGGGCCAACCGGTGAACTTGTCGCCGTTCTCGTGCACGAGCGCCATACCGGCGGAGTCGACAAGGTCGACCAGGTCCTCGTGCGGGCACTCCGGGAGCAGCACGGCGAGCCGCGCATCCTGCGGAGGGATGTGACGGCGGTAGTCGATAAGCTGCGCTATGGCGGCGCGCACGGCGCCGCGGTCGCTCTTGCTCTTGATCTCGTACAGGACGTTGTCGGTCGCGTCGTACAGGTCCGTGAAGAGGATTGACGCGAGCCCCTTAATACGGATGTCGAAGCGCGTCACCTCGTGCCCCTGCTCCTGAAGGAACGCGAGGAACCGGTCGCTCAGTTCGGCCTCGATGCGCTTCACTTCCACGGGGCCCGTCGGCTTCCGCGTGATCTTCTTACCGCTGTTCTTCTCCGGCTTGGCCGGCTTGCTCGCCGTAACTTCGACCGGCCTCCGCAGCGCGAACGCGGGATCGGCCATCGGCGTAGCGGGAACCTGCGTGATTACGGTCTTGGGGGCCGGCGGCACGAAGTCCTCGGGCGCCTGCTCGATCTCGGTCACGGGGCGCAGTCGAAAGACGTAGACCCACCGCGTGTTCTGTTCGCTGTCAAGGGCCTGCCGTTCGATGAACGGGTCGTTCTCATCAACCGAGAACTCGCCAACGTAGCGGTGCAGCTTGGTGTCTGAGCCCTCCACCTTGCCGATGGCGATAAACAGATGCAGCGCGCGCCCTTCTTCGGCGTGGCGCAGGAGAGAGCCGTTCTTGCCCTTCAGTGTCTGGTCGCCGTAGCTGCCCTCACCGGTGTACTCGAACACCGGGCCCGTCTCATCTTCTTCGGCGAGCCAACCATCCTGATAGCCGTAGCGCTTGGCGCTCTTGTGGTCAGTAAAGATCAGGATGTTGTCGCTCGTCCGCGACGGAATGATCCCGCCCTGTGTTGAGCCACCGAACATCTCCTTCAGGTCCGCGCGCGTGAAGACGTCGCCGGGCGTGATCTGCACAGAGGTCATGCCCGCGACCGTACCGACCACCACTGACAATCCGTGCCGGCCAGGGGTGGAGGTGCTATGCCCATACACCCCGGAATGGTCGAGGACCTTTCGGCCGGCGTCCGTGACCTGTACGCGGACGCCGAGCAGCGGCTGCTCAGCATCGTCGCGCGGCAGCTCGCCGACGGGTTCGAGGCCCCAGGTTGGGCAACCAACAAGCTGCGCGACGTTCAGGCCCTGCGCCGAGGCGCTCAGGGGGTCGTCGACGCGCTCGGCTCAACCATGCAGCTCGAAGTATTCGACGTCGTCGCCGAGGCGTACAACATCGGGGCACGCTCGGGACTGGCCGAGCTCGGCGCGCTGCACGACAACGATCTGCGCCACATCGACGAGACCACCCCAAACACCCGCGCCGTTGACCGGCTCGCGCGGGAAACCGTCAACCTCATCACCGCCACGCACCGCGGCATTCTCCGAGGCATCGAGGACGGATACCGGCAGGCGATCAGCGAGGTATCGGCCACGCCAGTACTCGGCATCGACACCCGTCGGCAGGCCACACAGCGCGCCATGGAGCGATTCAGCGACCGTGGCCTGCGCACGTTCGTCGACCGATCCGGCCGGGCATGGAAGATGACCTCTTACGCCGAGATGGCGGTACGTACGTCCGTCGGCCGCGCCGCGACCGAGGCGCACATGACCACGCTCGCCGCGGCCGGCGTCGACCTGGTCGTCGTCAGCAGCAGCCCCCGCGAATGCCCGCTGTGTCGCCCATGGGAACGACAGGTGTTGTCCATCGGGGGCCCGTCCGGCGCCCGTACGGTCGACGTCGAGCACGCCATCGAGGACGGCCGCATGATCCGCGTGGACGTCGCCGGATCCCTCGACGAAGCCCGGGCCGCAGGGCTGCAACACCCCAACTGCCGCCATTCTGTCAGCAGTTACACCCCCGGCATCACGCGCACCGAGGACGCCGAATCGGACCCGGCCGGATACGAGGCAGGGCAGAGGCAACGCGAGATAGAGCGGAAGATTCGCCGGTACAAGAACCGGGCCGCCGCCGCGACCACGCCCGAGGGCAAGCGCGCGGCCGAGGCCAAGGTGCGGCAGTGGCAAGGCGCCATGCGTTCGCACCTCGCCGCACACCCGGACCTGCGCCGCCTGCGCCACCGCGAGCAGCCCGGCGCCTCGAACCTCCCGACCACCTACACCGCGCCGGCGGACGACGCCATGCAGGCCGCTCGCGTGCGCGCCGGCGGCGACGCCACCCTGCGCGAGATGAGCGACGAGCAGCTCGCCCTCGCCACCCGCCCCGGAGTCCTCGACGAGCGCGACGTCGCCCGCATTGAGGCCGAGGCAGACCGCCGGGACGCCGCCGACCTGCGGGCCGCAGTGTTCCCCGAGGGGCGCCTGCTCGCCGACTTGTCCACCACGGGCGATGAAGTCCTCGCATGGGCGCAGCAGCACGCCACCGACGACGAGCTGCTGCGCATTGCCGATGAACTCGACCGCCGGTACCCGGGGCCGATCCCCGAGTACCCCCTGCCGATGGGGGACGACGTCGACGACGTCCTCGCCGCGTCGACCGCCCTCGACGACGCCCTCGCCCCGGGGGCGCCGCCGGCCGAGTGGCAGCAGTACGCGGACGTCGCCGAGGATGCCCTGCCCACCACGGCCCGGCATCTCGCCGACGAGCACCCGGCCGACGCGCCCGTGCACAAGGTCACCCGGCGCGAGGCCCGAGAGATGTATTTCGAGTGGGCCATGCTCCAGTACCAGGCCGCCGAGGACGCGACGAACGGGTACCTACTCAACCGCCGCGGACACGAGCAGGGCGTCGACCCGGGAAGCCTGTTCACCGGGCCCGCCCGCATCGCCTACGCCTACGCGTCCGACGAACTCAAAGCGTTTTGGCGAAAGCAAGAGCGCAAGACGCAGCAGCAGTTCGTCGCCGAGGTCACCGGCCAGAACATGAGCGATGTTCGAACGGCTCAACAAGCGTTGTGGGATGCTCGGAACAGACACGACGGATGATCGAGGGGGCGTCATGGGAAGCCGCGCAGACCTTACTCGCGCACTGCTCGCCGGCCGCACCGCGGCCCGCGCCGAGCAGTCCATGACCGCCTGCCCCCACCCGCCGCGCACGCTGCTACGGACCGCATGGCTACGCGGATACGGACAGGCCACCGCGCCCGCCGAGTAAGCCACACAGACACCCCGCACGACTCCCAAGGGCCCGCCGACCGGCGGGCCCTTTCGCATGTCCCCACACGGTCACGGAGGGCCGATCACCCATGCCCGAAAGCCAGACTCCCGCCGCCCCGGCCGCACCGTCCACCGACCCGGCCGCGACCCCGACCACCCCGCCGGCGACCCCCGCGGCCCCCGCGGCGCCGGCCGCCGACCCGGCCGTCGAGCAGCGCGCAACCGCCGCCGAGGCCGCCGCCGAGCAGGCCAAGACCGAGCGCGACGAGCTGCTCGCCGGCCTGCGCCGTGTCCTCGACCCGAACGGCGCCGCCGCCGAGACTGACCCGGCGCAGCTCGCCGCGCAGGCGACGACCGAGCGCGACGCCGCCCTCGCCGAGGCGCGCACCCTGCGCGTGGAACTCGCCGCGCACCAGGCCGCGCACGGAGCCGGCGCCGATCCGGCCCGCCTGCTCGACTCTCGCACCGTCGAGAAGCAGCTCGCCGACCTCGACCCGGCCGACGCGAAGTTCGGCGAGAAGCTCGCCGCCGTCATCACGGCCGCCGTCGAGGCAAACCCCCACCTGCGCGCCGAGGGCGCCCCGGCCGGCCCGCCCGCGGGTGGCGCCGACTTCACCCCCGGCACGACCGCGGCCCCGACTGCCGCGCAGTTCGCCGCCATGTCCTACGGCGACCGCGTCGCACTGCACCAGTCCGACCCCGACCTGTACCGGCAGCTTTCTGCCGCATCCGAGTAAGGAGGGCGCCACATGCCCGCTGGAAAGACCACCGCCGCACAGATGATCGTCCCCGACGTATGGGCCGACATGGTGCAGGCCAAGTTCAAGGGCGCCATGATCCTTGGCACCCTCGCCACCGACGACAACACCCTCGAAGGCAAGCCCGGCGACACCGTCAACTTTCCGAAGTGGACCGCGCTGGGCGAGGCGGAAGACCTCACCGAGGGAACGCCGATGACGCCCGAGCAGCTTGGCACCGACCCGGGCAACTCGGCGACCATCAAGGAAGCCGGCAAGGCGGTTGAGATCACCGACAAGGCCCGCCTTGTCGCGTTCGGCGACCCGTACGCGGAGACGCAGCGACAGCTCGGCGTACTCATCGCCCGGAAGGTCGACGTGGACCTGCGGGCCGCGGCTGAGGCTGCCGGCGTGATCACCGTGGACGCCTCGACCGAGCCCCTTTCGTGGGACGTCATGGTGTCCGGCATCGAGCGGTTCGGAGACGAGTGGGATCCGGAGAACATGGCCGGCACGGTCATCCACTCCGTGCAGCGCGCCGCCCTGCTCCGTGACCCGAACTTCATCAGCGCCGACAAGCTCGGCGCCGGCGCAGTCATCCCGCGGGGCGTGATCGGTCAGGCCGGGGGCGTGAACATCTACGTTTCCGACCGCCTCACCACGGCCGGAACCGGCGTCGACAAGACGTACAACGCGCTCATGATCCGGCGCGGCTCGCTGGGCCTGCTCTACAAGCGCCGGCCCGTCGTCGAGACGGACCGCGACATTCTCGCGCGCACCACGGTCGTCACGACGAACGTGCACTACGCCACGCACCGGCTCGACGACGAGGGCGTCGTCGTCCTCAAGACCAAGGGGGCCGCCGCATGATCTTGCGCCGGTACCACCGGCCCCCGGACGTCGACGACGACCAGGCCGTCGAGCACCAGGCCGTCGACGAGCAGACCGAGAGCGCCCCGCAGGCCAAGCAGCCGGCGGGGCGTTCTGCTGCCTCGAAGAAGGCCACCAAGACGGCCGACGGGGGGTGAGCCATGGGCCGCGTCTACGCGACCCCCGAGCAGCTCGCCGTCTACACCGGCGACCAGGCGCCCGAGGGCGCCGAGCGGCTGCTCGCCCGTGCGTCTGAGGACGTCGACGCCGCCCTGCTCACCGCCGTTTACGCCGTCGACGACGACGGAGACCCCACCGACCCGGCCGTCGCCGACGCCCTCGCCGCGGCCGTCTGCGCGCAGGTCGAGTACCAACTCGCCACGGGCGACGACGGTACCGGCGCGGCCGGTGCGTGGGACTCCGTGAGCATCGGCCCCGTGTCCCTGTCCGGACGCACCGCGGGCCCGCCCGCCGCATCCGGCGTCGACCTCGCCCCCCGCGCACACCGAGCCCTAAGCGGCGCCGGCCTGCTCCCGGGGGTGATCTGGTGAAAGTCCCCGTATCGCTGCTGCGCCACCGCGTGACCGTCGAGCCCTACCGGGGCGACTCGGCGTACGGGCCGATCTACGACCCGCCCGTCGTCGACGTGCGGGCCCTGGTCGCTCACACCGTCAAGCAGGTGCGCCGCGCGAGCGACGGCCGCGAAGTCGTGAGCACGGCGCAGGTGATCACCGCCCCGGGCCTCGACTGCCCGCCCGGATCCCGGGTGACCCTGCCCGACGGCCGCGTGACGACTGCCATATCGACCGCCACCCACACCGCCCCGGGCCTGCCCGTGCCGGCCTGTACGGAGGTGATGACGGAGTGACCGCACGCGCCCGCCTCACATGGAACGGAGCCGCCGCCCTGCGCGGCACCCGGGCCGGCGCCATCCGTGGCCTGCGCATCGCCGCCGAGCACGTCCTCGAACGCTCCCGCCGCCGCGTACCGATCGAAGAGGCCACCCTCGAAAGGTCCGGCGTCGCGTCGGCCGACGAGGGGGCCCTGACTGCCGGCGTTTCGTACGACACGAAGTACGCCGTACGCCAGCACGAGGAACTCAGCTACCAGCACGACGCCGGCCGGACCGCCAAGTACCTCGAAGGGCCCGTAACCGAGGAGGCCGGCACCGTCGCGGACATCATCGCCGCGCAGGTGCGGAGGTCCCTCCGTGGCTGACCTGCTCGACGGCATCGCCCGCTATCTCGCCGCCGCCGGCCTGCTCGACTACGACCCGACCGGGCGCACCGGCGACACGTTCGTCGAGGCCATGCCCCCGACGCCCGACCTCGCCGTGTCCCTCGCCCTGTACGACGGGCCCGCCCCGGACGCCCGGGACGACGTCGAGCAAAGGCGCCTACAGGTACGCACGCGCGGCACCGCCGACCCCCGGGTGTCCCGCACCCGGGCCGAGGCCCTGTACCGGGCCCTGCACGGCCTTACGGGCGTCGAGTTGCCCGACGGTACGTGGCTCATCCTCGCCGCCGCACGCGGCACCCCCGCCCCTTTGGGCACCGACAGCACCGGCCGACACGAGCACGTCGTGAATTTCGATCTTGACGTGTCCGGCCCCACGACAGACACAGGAGGTACCGCCCATGGCCGGACGGCCGATTGACGCGCGCGGCTGGATTTTCGAGGTCCAGGACGACGACGCGCAGACCGAGACATGGTTGCCGATCAGCGGCATCACGACCTTTACCCACAACCCTGGGGAAAACGAGGAGACGGCCGACACCACGGCGTTTGACTCCGACGGGCAGTACGAACAGGACGTGATGCAGCGCGGCGCCTCGCTGGAGATCGAGGGTCAGTACCGCATCGACAAGACCAGCAAGGCGCAGGATGCCG
Source organism: Streptomyces sp. NPDC002785 (assembly GCF_040295565.1). Lineage (NCBI taxonomy): Bacteria > Bacillati > Actinomycetota > Actinomycetes > Kitasatosporales > Streptomycetaceae > Streptomyces > Streptomyces sp. NPDC002785. Next base: position 10,612 of record NZ_JBEOVN010000004.1, read on the forward strand.
GGCAGGCGTACGTCGACCACGTGTGGGCCGAGCGTCTCGGTATCGACTCCCGCAACGCGGTTCGGTGGCGCCACAACACACAGACCAAGTGGGTTGTGTGGGACGCGACCGTGACCCCGGGCGAGCAGGGCGGAGGCACCAACGACAAGACGTCATGGAGTGCCACCGTCACCAAGTGCGGCGCCGCGCGCACCGTGGATGTGGCCCCGTGACCGACGCCGACCTCGACGTCGTCGACCAGGACGACGAGCAGCTCGACCAGGGCGCCGGGCCGGCGGACTTTGACGCGTTCTTCGCCGAGGAGTCCGCCACCCGGCCGCGCGAGCAGTTCACCCTCTACGGCACCACGTACACCCTGCCCGAGTCGCTCCCCCTGCTTTTCACGCTCCAGATGGAGCGCGTACAGGACTCCAGCGACCCCGACGACGTCCGCCGGATGTTGGCCACCCTGTACGGGGGCGACGTCCTCGATACGTGGGCCGAGGCCGGCATGACCGACCGGCAGCTCGGCGTCGTGCTCATGTACTCCGCCGCGAACATCCGGAAGCCGGGCAGCATCACCATGCAGCGCGCCGCCGAGCTGTACGCGGAGCAGGACGCGGGAAAAGCGGCGGCGCCGGTGAACCGGGCGGCGCGCAGGGCGAAGACGAAGAAGAAGCCGGGGCGTTCTGGCGCGCGATCCTGACGCACTGGGCCGCCGTCGAGGGCGACCTCGCCCGCGAGTACGGCACCGGCCCGCGTGACCTCGCCCGCATGTCCACTCGCCGATTCCTGGTCCTGGTGACCGGCCTACCGGGCGAGTCCAAGTTCGCCCGCGCATGGTCGCGCACCCCCCGGGCCGTGTCGGACCCGGCGGAAATCGCAGCAATCACCGGCATCCCCGCCGGCTGACCCGTACGACCGGCGACCGCGCCGGATGACCCCCGATAGGAGGTGATCCGGTGGCGCTCACCGTGGGCGAGCTGCTCGCCACCATCACCGTCGACGACGGCCCCGCACAAGCCGGCATGAACCGCGCCGAGGCCGGTATGCGCTCGACCGGCGACACGATCGTCGCCGACGCCGACCGGGCCGGGCAGCAGGCCGGGGCCGCCCTTGGCGACGGCATGGCCGACGGGAGCGACGCCGCGGCGAGCGGCGGCGCCGGCGCGTTGAAGGCGTTCGGGTGGGCCGCCGTCGGTGCCGGCATCGGCGCCGTCCTGATGGCCGGCGTGGGCCAAGCCCTTGAACAGGGCAAGGTACAGGGCAAGTTGCAGGCGCAGCTCGGCACTACCGGGCCCGTCGCCGCGAAGTACGGCAAGGTCGCCGGCGACCTGTACGCCGGCGCGATCGTCGATTCCGTCGAGGACGGGGCCGAGGTCATCAAGGGCATTGCCCAAAACGGCCTACTCCCGCCCGAGGCGACGAGCGCGCAGATACAGACGATGTCCAAGCGCGTCGCCGATACGGCGAGCGTCATGGGCGAGGACGTCGGGAAGGTCTCCCGGGCCGTCGGCGTCATGCTGAAATCGGGCGTCGCAAAGTCGGCCGATGAGGCTATGGACGTCCTCGTACGGGGCACCCAAAAGGGCGCCAACTCAGCCGAGGATCTGCTCGACACATTCAGCGAATACCCCACCCAATTCCGGGATTTGGGACTCGACGCGCAAACCGCGATGGGCCTTATGCAACAAGGGCTACAGGGTGGCGCACGGGACGCGGACACGGTCGCGGACGCACTCAAAGAGTTCGCGATCCGCAGCAAGGACATGTCCACGGGAAGCGTTGAGGCTTTCAAGGACATTGGCCTTAACGCCGACGTCATGGCGAAGACGTTCACGAAGGGTGGACCGGAAGCCAGTAAGGCACTCGGCGACGTCCTACAGCGCATCAAGGCCATTGAGGACCCGGCCAAGCGGAACGCAACGGCCGTCGCCCTGTTCGGCACCAAGGCCGAAGACCTACAGGGCGCGCTATTCAAGCTCGACCCGAGCACGGCGGTAAAGGCACTCGGCGACGTCAAGGGCGCTACCGACAAGGCCGGAAACGCCATGCGGGACAACGCCGCAACGAAAATCGAGCAGTTCAAGCGGGCCGCCATGCAGGGGCTAGTCGAACTGATCGGCACGTACGTGATTCCGGCCCTGTCCAAGGCTGCTGACTGGCTCGGCACCCTCGGCGCAGCGTTCGCCACCGCCGCCGGTTTCGTCTCGCAGCACTCGACCGCGTTCTCTGTCGCGGCCGGCCTGATCACCACTCTCATGCTCCCGGCGTTGATTCGCCTCGCCACGCAGGCCGTACTCACCACCACGGCCACCGTGACCGGGTGGGCGACGCAGGCAACCGCGGCCGTTACCGCCGTCGCATCGTTCGTCGCGTCCAACGCGCTCATTCTGGCCGGCTGGATCGCGCAGGGCGCCGGGGCCGCCGCCGCCGCGGTGCGCGTCGTCGCGGCATGGGTCCTCATGGGCGCACAGTCCATGATTCAGGCCGCGCGAATGGCCGCAGCGTGGGTTATCTCGATGGGCCCTGTTGGGCTCATCATCGCCGCAGTTGTCGCCCTGGTCGCGCTCATCGTGGCCAACTGGGACACCATCGTTTCTGCGACGAAAACCGCGTGGGAATGGGTCTGGAACAAGATCAAGGCCGTTGGTCAATTCCTGCTCGACCTGTTCATGAATTTCACGCTTGTTGGAATCATCATCAAGCATTGGGATTCGATCAAGTCCGGCACGGTGCGCGTATGGAACGGCATCGTGGATTGGGTCAAGGGACTTCCGCAGAAGCTCATCAATTTCTTTTTGAACTGGACCCTTCCGGGCCTGATCATCAAGCATTGGCAGAGCATCAAGGACGGGTCCATACGCAAGGCCACCGAGCTAGTCAACTGGGTAAAGGGACTGCCCGGCCGCATCGCATCGGGTATCGGCAGTCTCGGACGCCTGCTGTACGACAAGGGAACTGACGTCGTACGCGGCCTGTGGAATGGCATTAAGTCCATGGGATCCTGGCTGAAAGGCCAGCTCATTTCCTTTGCCAAGAATATGATTCCGGGGCCGATCGCTAAGGCACTCGGAATTCATTCACCGTCCAAGGTGATGGCACGGGACATCGGCCGATGGATTCCCGCCGGCGTCGTCGCCGGTATCCGCTCCGGTCAGGGCGCGCTCGACCGCACCATGTCGAGCCTGGTCTCGCCGCCGCCCGTGCCCGCCCTCGCAGGCGCAGGCCCGGGCATGGGTGGCGGAACCGCGTTCGCCGGTAGCGCCGGCGCGGCCGTCCACATCGAGCATTGGCACGGCGGCGAGCAGACCCCCGAAGAGAACGCCCACGCCCTCGCGTGGCGCATGAAGGCGAGGGGGTGAGTCGTGGCCATTGGCGACCAGGTGAACGCGTCCGGGCACGCGCAGCTCGGCGAGCTGCTGCTCGGACGCGGCACCCCCTACCGGTGGCGCTCCCTGACCGGGTGGGAAGACCTCCCCGCCCTCGACTCCGGGAGCGTCAACCGGGCCGGCGCGCACGGCGCGATCCTGGGCCGGCTGCTCGCACAGCCGCGCGTCGTCACCCTCGACGGGATCCTGATACGGGCCCGCCGGGGGGAAATCGGCGCCGTCGTGCAGCAGCTCGGCGCCGCAACCACCATCACCGAGGACGAGCAGCCGTTCGTCGTGCAGCTCGACGAGCGTGGCCCCCTGCTCGCATGGGTCCGGGTGACCGCCCGGGCCGTCCCCGTCGAGCGCGGGTACACCCTCGGCAGTATCAGCGGCGCGGCCGTGCAGCTCACCGCGAGCGACCCGCGCCGGTACGAGCTGCTCGAACGCACCGCGCGGGCCGGCCTGCCCACGGACGAGCCGGGCCTCGACTGGAACGCCGCCCCCTCGCAGCAGATGTTCCCCGACGACCAGGCCGCCGGCCGCGCGTCCGCCACGGCGTCGTTCTGGGCCATGTCCGGAATGACGCTGGGCAGCAACGGGGGCGCGCTTACCGCCGCAATCACCGCCGCGCAGGCCGGCCTCGCATGGACCGTCGGCCCGGGCGACCTCTCCGGTTTCCCCGTCGAGCCGGCGCAGTCCGTGACGTTCCTTGCCGACACGCCGCCGCGCGGGTCGGTCTTGCTCCTTCACTGGCTCGACGCCGCAGGCGCCTACCTCGCCGCAACGACCGGCACGTACGGGCGCGTCACCGGGACCGCCCCGGCCGGCGCCATACAGGTACGCCCCGTCATGCAGTGGGCGACCGTCCCCTCGCCCGCCACGGTCACCGTCGGCCCGTCGCGGCTGCTCATTCCGGGACTCGGCGCCGAGGGACTGCGCGACCCGTACGACTTCGGCCCGCCGGGCAGCACGGGCACGCTCACCGCCCGCAACGACGGGAAGGCCCCCGCGCACCCCGTCGTCGAGTTCCGGGGCCCCGTGTCCATGCCGAGCCTTACCAACCTCGCCACGGGCGACGTCCTCGAATACGACCTCGACCTCGCTGCCGGCGACGTCCTGGTCGTGGACACCGGCGAGGGCACGGTGACACTCAACGGCACCGCGAGCCGGCTTTACACGGCCACCGCGCAGAGCGTCCCCGAGGAGTCGTTCGCGCTCTGGCCCGGTACCGCCGATCTTGCTTTCCGGGCCGCGCCCGGATCATCCGACCCCGCCGCATCCGTCGCCGTCCGGTGGCGTTCGGCTTACTGGTAAGGAGGGCGCCGCATGACCGTGCGCGCCGCGTGGCTGCTCGCCGGACCCCCGGACGGGCAGACCAGGACAGATACCCGCCTCGCCCCTCTCGGCACGTTCGTGCCCGAGGGCGAACTGACCACCCGCGACGGAGTGATAGCCGGCGGCGCCCCGCTACTGGCGACCGGCGCCGGCGCCATGCAGGTACAGGTCGGCATCGGCCGCGCCCTGGTGCAGGGCACCACCGCGCAGGGCGCCTACCCCGTAGCCGTGACCGTCCCCGAGACGCTCACCGTGGGCGACGGGAACGCGCAGTACCCCCGTATCGACTCCATCGTGATCCGCGTGCGCGACGGACTGTTCGACGCGACCGGGCAGACCGCCGTCACCGTCGAGTTGGTCGTCGGCGACCCGCAGCCATCCCCCGTCGAGCCGACCCTGCCCCCGTCGTCCCTGCGGCTGTGGTCCATCACCGTCCCGGCCGGCGCGTCCGCCGGAACGGGCGGGATCAACTGGGCATCGGCCCTCGCCGACCGGCGCCGGTACACCGCCTCTTACGGCGGGATCATCCCGCGCGGGTGGGGAACGTCGTTCACCGGCGCCTATGACGGACAGTTCCGCGACGTGGGCGGAGTCCTCGAACGCTGGAACGCCACGGCCGCGACCTGGTCGACGTACCGGCCGCCGCGCGACGTCGAGACGATCAGCACCGGGGCCACCGCGGCAAGCGGGTTCGGCCTCAACTCATTCGCCGCTCGGCGCGTCGGGGGTGTCTGCTCCTTCACGGTCGAGGTGACCCGCACCGGTGCCGCAATTCCGTCTCCGGCCGGCGGGAACATCAACGACACGACCGTCGCGACCATCCCCACCGGGTGGCGCCCCGCATACGACGTCGAGGGCGCAGCGTCCGACGGGTACGGCCACGGAAGCATACGAATCGGCACGAACGGAACCTTGATCCTGCGGACGTGGGTACCGGGTGGCTCCATCCAGAGCACTCGGAACATCCGTATCAGTACGTGCTACGTCCTGTGAGGGGGTGCGTGTGATCTCCCCCGGGTACCGGCTGCTGCTGTGTGACCTGCGCTCCGACCAGGTGCTCGACGCCCTGCCGGTACAGGGGCTCAGCCTCGACGACTACATAGGCAAGGCCGGCGCCATGTCTGGCACCGTGCCGATACCCAACGCCGCCGTTGCCGCGCGGGCCCGGGCCGCCATCGTCCCGGGCCGTACGGCCGTATGGCTCGAACGGGGCCGCGACATTTGGTGGGGCGGAATCCTGTGGACGGCCGCCGTGCAGTCGGACAGCCGCGGCTTTCTCGGCGTACAGGTACAGGCCGGCACATGGGACACCTACCTGTCGCACCGGATGCTGTACGACACCCTGCAAACGACGACGCCGACCGATCAGTACGACATCGTCCGCGGCCTGCTCGACTACGTGCAGAACACCCCGGGCGGAGACATCGACATCGAGTACCCGACCGACGTGTCGGGAGTCCTGCGCGAGCGTACGTACTCGCGGTACGACCTGCCCGTCGTCCGCGACCTGCTCGACCAACTCGGCGCCGTCGAGGGCGGGTTCGAATGGCGCATCGCCAGTTTCCGGGACGCCGACGGCCGCCGCGTCAAGCGGCTGCAACTCGGTACGCCGACCATCCGTACCGGCTCCACCGACATCGTGCTCGACCACCCCGGACCGGTCACCGCCTACACATGGCCCGTCGACGCCACCAACCGCGCGAACGCGTGGCAGTCGAGGGGCGCGACCGACAACGAGAACCAGGCCGCCGACAGCGTGCCCCGTACGTCCGCGTTGCAGCTCGCCGACCAGGACGTCGCCGACGGGTGGCCGCGCCTCGACGGGAGCAGCGATTTCACCACCGTCACTGAGCAGGCGACCCTCGACGGACACGCCGCCGCCGACCTCGCCGCCGCCCGCGCCGGAACCGTCGTCCCCGAGGTCACCCTCGACATGTCCCGCGCCCCCGTGTCCCCCGCCCTGCTCGGCGCGACCGTGCGCCTACGGATCCGGGACCTATGGCACCCCGAGACCCTCGACGCCCGGTACCGCGTCGTCGGACTCGGCATCACCCCGCCCGAGCGAGGCCGGCCCGAGTCGGCCCGCCTGTACCTGGAGGTCCCGTAAGTGGCAGCAGTTCCGCAGGACATCCTCGACCGGATTCGATCCCTCGAACGGCAGGTACGCGAACTCACCGGCCGTTCGCAGATGCGGCCGGCCCTCGACAAGATCCTGCACGGAGACATCACCATCGGCGAGGGCGGACAGCTCATCGCCCAAACCCCCAGCGGACAGCGCACGTTCATCGTCGGCCAAACCCCGCAAGGCGACTGGGGCGTCGGCATCGGCCGCGAGGACGGAACCGCCGCCCTCACCGTGGGCGACGACGTCAACGAAGACGCACAGATGATCCGCATGTGGTCCCGCGACCGCAACGCGCCCGACCGAATCCTGATGATGGATGACGCGAACAGTGACCGTTTCCTCGGCCGCCCGTGGATCCCGTTCCCCATGTACCCAACCGCCAATTTCGCCATGCAGTCAACGACGTCATGGCAGTACGCATGGATCGGCCGAATGCCCGCGCAGAACGCCGTCGCCATCCTCGACTTCTCCAGCATCGCCAGCACCGGCGGACAGGTCCGGATCAACTACGTCCCTCCCAGCGGCACCGCGCAGACCCTCGCAACGTGGACCCTGCCCGCCAATACATGGGTGAACAAGTCATTCACGCAGCCCCTCCACGAAGCCGAATGGGGCGACCACGTCCTGTTTCAGATCGAGCACCGCAACAGCGCATCCACCGGCGCCATCGAAACGCGCATGTTCAACGCGTACACCCGCAACACCTTCACGACGGGCGAGGCCCCCACCATGCCCACCCGTAAAGCCGCCGTCGCCGCCGCACCGGCCGCGTTCGAGGCCAACCTCGCCACCACCAACGAAAGCCCCGTCGAGCCCGGCCTGCGCCGCGTCGACGAGTAAGGAGATCCGCGCGTGCTGCCCGAGAACATCCCCACCGTGACCGTCACCGCGCGGTACCTCACCCCCGACGGCCGGCCGCTCTCCGGATCCGTCACCCTGCGCGCGCCGTCCGTCCTCACCTTCCCCGACTCCGACGTGATCCTCGGCGGGCCCGTCGTCGCCGCCCTCGACGCGACCGGCGCAATATCCGTCACCGTGCCCGCCACCGACGCCCCCGGGATGGACCCCGACGGATGGGCGTACGTCGTCACGGAGCAGCTCGCCGGCGTCACCTCGAACCGCTCGTACGCGATCCTGCTACCGGCCGAGCACCCCGACGTCGACCTCGCCGACATCGCACCGACCGACCCGGGCAAGCCCAACTATGTTGCCGTCCGGGGCGACTCGGCGTACGAGGTAGCCGTCGAGCAGGGGTTCGTCGGCACCGTGCAGCAGTGGCTCGTATCCCTGGTCGGAGCGACCGGAGCCACCGGAGCCACCGGAGCACCAGGAGCAAAGGGAGCCACGGGCGCGACAGGCGCCACCGGAGCGACCGGCACGAAGGGCGACCCCGGAACGCCCGGCACCAACGGCACGAACGGGACGGACGGGGCCCCGGGCGTCGTGCAGTCCATCAACGGCCAGTCGCAGGCCGCCGTCGTCCTTGCCGCGACCGACGTAGGGGCGATCCCCTCGACGGCCGCAGGCGCCGCCGGGGGCGTGGCGCAGCTCGACGGAACCGGGAAGGTCCCGGCCGCGCAGCTCCCGGCGTCGTCCGGCGGAGGCGCCGTTACGTCCGTCAACACGAAGACGGGCGACGTTGTCCTCGCCGCCGCAGACGTCGGGGCATCGGCGACCGGGCACACCCACACCGCCGCCGAGGTAGGCGCCGCGGCCTCGACGCACACACACACCGCCGCGCAGGTGGGAGCCATCGCTACCACGGCCAAGGCCGCCGCGAACGGCGTTGCGAGTCTGGACGCGTCCACCCGGATCCCGGCCGCGCAGCTCCCGACCACCACGCCGCGCAACACGTGGACCCCGCAGGCCCTCGGATTCGCCGCCTGGTCGGTTGACCCCGCGCACGTCGCCAACCCGACCGGCACACCGAAGGCCGCCGTAATCCAGCGGCTCTACATGTCCGGCATCAACATCACGGAATCCACGCAGGTCAACCGCGTCGTGACCTTCGCCCGAGGGTGGGCGGGCTCGACCGCCGTCCCGGCCGCACGGTTCTACGTCGGTATCTACAACGAGAGCGGGTCACGCGTTGCGACGTCCGGCCTAGTGTCGAGTGTCCCGGAAGCCGGGCAGCTCACCGGGACCGCGCCGGGAGCCCTCACCAACCACATCGGCGCCGTCCCAATCGCATTGACCGCCACGGCGACGCTCGCCCCGGGCCGGTATTGGGCGGCTTTTCTCATGTCCGCCGGTGCCGCCACGGATTTCTACTACATGCACGTGCAGAACGAGAGCCCGAGCGCCCCCGCGAACTTCTACATGGGGACGACGTTCCAGCGCGCATGGTGCCTGAACAGCCAAACGTCACTGCCCGCGACCGTGAATCAGGCCGTGGGCGAGGTCGGCCTAGACCCGGCCATCATGGCTCTCGCCATGGTCTGACCCTTCCCGCTTTCCCGTACGCCCCGGCCGCCGCCGAGGGCGTTTTTCATGTCTGGAGACACCCACCATGGCAACACCGCTCACCGCGTCTGCGTTCCTGTCCGCCCTGCGCGGCGAGGGCGTGAACGTCGTCGAGGTCGGATCGTGGCGCAGCCACAGCCGCGCCGGACACGGGGCATGGGGCCCCATGCACGGCGTCATGATTCACCACACCGTGACGTCGGGCACCGACCACTCGGTCGCCATCTGCCGTGACGGGTACAGCAGCCTCCCGGGCCCCCTGTGTCACGGCGTGATCGACAAGGCCGGCACGGTGCACCTAGTCGGGTACGGCCGCGCAAATCACGCCGGACTCGGCGACAGTGACGTGCTCGCCGCCGTCATCAACGAGCGCGCCCTGCCGGCCGACAACCAGGCCAACACCGACGGGAACGCCCGCTTCTACGGGTTCGAGTGCATCAACCTCGGCGACAACGCCGACCCGTGGCCCGAGGCGCAGGTCGAGGCCATCGCCCGCGCCGCCGCCGGTATCTGCCGCGCGCACGGGTGGGGCGCCGCGTCGGTCATCGGCCACAGTGAGTGGCAGCCGGGCAAGGTTGACCCGCGCGGCCCGATCGGCAAGAAGGGCGGCCCCGCGCTCACTATGGCGCGCATCCGGGCCCACGTCGCCGAGCTGCTCGACGAGAAGGCGCCGAGCAAGCCCTCGACGCCGAAGCCGTACACCCCGCCGGCGTTCCCGGCCGGCCTCGCCCCGGGCAAGGCCAAGCCGTCCGCGAAGCCGTTGCAGCGCGTGCTCAAGACCTGCGGATTCATGCCGCAGAGCGTCAAGGAAGCCGACGCCTACGGCCCGCAGACGCAGGCCGCGGTCGCCCGCTTCCACAACGCCCACCCGTCCTACCGCGCCGCCGGAAAGTCCCACGACCCCGCGATCGGCCCGAAGGGGTGGGCGTACCTGTACCGCACCGCCCACGCCAAGTGATCCCCCCGACCGAAGGAGAACCACCCATGTCCCCTGCCGCCAAACGGACCGTACGCACCGTCATTCAGGGCGCCGTCGCGTTCGCCGTCGCCCTGCCCGCCATCGTCGACGCGTCCGGCGTCCCCGAGTCCCTCCCGTGGGTTGCCGGCGCCCTCGCCGTCGCCGGTGGCCTCGCCCGCGTCATGGCCCTGCCGAGCGTCGAGGCCATCCTCGACCGCGTCGGCCTGGGCCTGGTCGACGAGGAGGCCCCGAGAGCGTGAGTACCGGATTCCCCGGCGTCGACCTCGCCGTCGTCTGGTGTGGCGTCGTCGCCGCCGTCGGGGGCGCCCTCGGTCTGCTCTACCGGGCGACCAGGGGCGCGCGGCGCCTCGCCGAACGACTCGGCGACCTCGCCGACGACTGGCAGGGCACCCCGCCCCGCCCCGGCGTCCCCGGACGCCCGGGCGTCATGCAGCGACTTGACGCCATCGAGCAGCAGCTCGGCGCCGTCGAGCACGAACTGCACCCCAACAGTGGGGGGAGCCTGCGCGACGCCGTCGACCGCGTCGACGAACGCACCCGGCGCACCCTCGACGACTGACCCACCCCGAGCAGCACAGCGGCCCGCCCCCACATCCCGGGGGCGGGCCGCTTTCGTCATGCCCGGATACAGGGGCTCACTGCAACTCTTCGCGCCGCAGCGCGCCGACCAGGCCGTCGAGAGCGGCGAACGAGAACAGCAGCGCCGGCCCCGCCGGATCCTTACTGTCCCGAACCGCGACGACCTGCTCGCCGGCGTCGACGATGCCGCACTCGACGCACTGTGACCCGGCCTCCGACCTGGAAGACTTCCACCAGGAAACGGGCAGGGTGGATGCATCGTCAATGTGCTTCATTGCTGGTCCCTTATCTCTGTAATGCGTTCCGTGGACGCTTCGACGCCCAATGCAGCCGCCTGGAGCCTGCCGAAGCCTTCCCGGTAAACCCCAACCTGCGCCCGGTCCTCGACGTACAGGGCCGACGTCAGGCTCTCAGTGTGAACGACGTCGAGGTCTGCATGATCCTCGAAGCCGAGCAGGGTGTACGAGCCCATCTGTCCGACGTGAGGCGGCGCGTCGGAGGGCATCACCTGAATGTTCACGTTGGGCCGCTTGCCGTGGGCGAGCAGGCGCGAGAGCTGATCGCGCATGACGCCCTCGCCCGTAATCTTCGAACGCAGGGCACCCTCGGCGATGATCGCCCACAGGGTGAGCGGGTTCTCTCGCGTGAGCACGGCCTGCCGCGCGAGACGTACCTCGACCAGGGCGTCGACCTTGGCCTCGACGCCCTCGGCCATGGCCGTCGTCTTGATGAACTCCCGTGCATAGTCGCCTGTCTGCAACAGACCTGGAATCGTTCCGGCCTGCCACATCGACACTGCCGTCGCTTCACTTTCAAGGCTGATCAGATCCTCATACACCGGCGTCAACACGCCGCGGTATGAGTGCCACCACCCGCGTTGGGCGCCTTCACGCGTGAGGGTGAGCAGCGCGGCGCGCAGTTCGTCATCGACGTCCCGGCCAAGCTTCACGTACAGGTCGAGCAGGTCGCCGACATCCTTGGACTTGGCCGCGCTCTTGGCAGTCTCCAACCGGCTCAGCTTGGACAGGGTGAAGACTCCGCCGGACTGCTCCGCGACCTCTTCGAGGTTCATTTCGCCACGCAACCCGCGCAGTTTTGCGCCGAGTCGGCGCCGGCGGACGGTTGGCGCGCTCACTGTCTCCCCTCCCTGGTCGGTGCCTTGCTTGACAGTCTGCCGTGCGGGTTCGGGCCCTGTCACCTGGGATCCCCTCTTTATCGCACTACCTTGCTGCGGCATATGCAAATTCTCATGAAGGTCTGAGTTCGCTTGCGAGGATGGTAGTTGGGGGAGCAACCTAGGGGCACGAAACTCGATTTCGCCCCGCCCGGCGTGACGAAACTACGCGCCGGACAGGCCCCGTCTCGATGGGATCTGCATGGTGACCATGCTTCCGAAGCGGTTCGAACGGCCCTGTTGTCAACCACCGGCGGGCCCCCCGCCGCAGCTCTTACTCGACAAGGCGGACGAGTCGCCGAAGGCCGCCCGCGACTACGCACGTGAGTTCGTCGAGTACCACCTGCCGGACATCGGTCCGGAACACACGGACGACGTCGCCCTCGTCGTTTCCGAGTTGGTGACCAACGCAATTCGGTACGGCACCGAACCGGGCGACTCCGTGTTGCTGGTCCTCGACGCAACCGAGCGCCGTACCCGCGTCGAGGTTCACGACACCCGGAGGCGCACGCCGGCGATGAAACCCGAGAGCGACGAACGCGGACGGGGGCGCGGCCTGTTCATCGTCGAGGCCCTCGCCGAATGGGGGACCGGTGAGCGACCGTTGGGGAAATTCGTATGGGCGGAGGTGAAGGGGCCGTGACCGTTCCTCGCGTGGACATCACGCCGGGGCCCGGGTTCATCTCCGACGTGACGGTGTCGAGCGGGTTACACCACACGAAGGCCGGCACCGTTGCGCAGCTCTTGCTCACGCACACCCCGCCGCGACTGGCGCACGAGACCCTCGAAACGATCGAGGCCGGTATGCGCGCCCTCGCCGTCTGCCTGCACCTGGGGCCGGTTGACGAGCAGCCGCGGTTCATCGGGCCCAGATTGACCCTGCACCGGGGCGTCGCCTCCCTCGACTACGGCGACGACCGATGGGTGTACCGCATCCCCGGTACGTCGCAGGAGTGGCAGCAAACCGTCGCGGAGGGCGCCGACGTGCGTTTGCTGCTGTCGTTCAGGCCGACGCCTGCGGGCCGCACGCAAGCGGACATTGCCGCGTACCTCGACGAGTGCGTGCGCGACGGAATCGTGCGGTGGGGGACGACGAGAGCGCGCCGGCCGTTCTGACCCCCAGACAGGAGAACGGCCCCCGGAGTGGTGAATACCCCGGGGGCCGTTCCACGTTCGAGGCTAGCGGCTCAACGCCACGCGCCCCAGTGCGGCCCCAGCGCTCCGCGATCGGAACCCCAGGGCCATTGGACTCCCGTAAACCCCCAGGGGGCCACGCAGGGCCCGCGCAGGTGCCGCGCAGGCAACTTGGGGCCCTGCTGACCCCGCCAACCCCACTTGTATTACAGGCCCTATCCAGAAAGAGAATCCCCCGGTGGGCCAGAGAGACCGCACCGGGCCGCGGCAGCCCATTGCCCCCGCCGACCAGCGACTGCATCGTCGCCGAGTGGTGCGGTGCGCAGTACGGCGCACGGGTGACCAGTGGTTCCCCCGGCGGCAGAATGCCTGCCACCGAGTGCACCGCGGTGACTTCCAGCGATTCCTTCCTGGTCAGCGTCGGCAGAATCGCCGGCAGCCGCTCGGCCAGCATGGTCTTGCCGGCGCCCGGCGGTCCGGAGAGCAGCAGATGGTGACCGCCCGCCGCGGCAACCTCCAGCGCCTTGCGGGGCCGCCCCTGCCCCGCCACGTCCGCCAGATCCGGCGGGTTGCCATCCCCCCGCCCGGGCACCCGGGCGAGCCCGGTGCCGATACCCGCGCCGGGCACCATCAGCCCGGCCATCATGGTGTCGGGGCGCCCCTCGCCGTGAGCCTCCCGCTCGTCCGGCACCGGCTCGTCGCAGAGCACCGCGATCAGCTGCCGCAGGCTCCGTACCCCGAGGACCGAGACCCCGGGCACCAGCGCCGCCTCCCCCGCGGTCTGCTCGGGCACGACGACCTGGTGGTATCCGGCCTCCGCCGCGGCGAGCACGGCGGGCAGCACGCCGCGCACCGGCCGCACCCGGCCGTCCAGTCCGAGCTCACCGATCATCACCAGATCGGCGATGGACGCCGGGTCGATCCGCTCGGCCGCGCCCAGCACCGCGCAGGCAACCGCCAGATCGAAACCGGAGCCGCCCTTGGGTACGGAGGCCGGTGACAGGCCTACCGTGAGTTTCTTCTGCGGCCACTCGGCCCCGGAGTTGGCATCTTCCCTGATGATCTGATGTGTTCAAGCGCATCAGGAGGGGCTCAAGTTGAGCGAGTGGCATGTGGAGTGGGTACCGGATCCGGAGCGGTGGGGACCGTTGCCGACCGCGGGTGTCCTGGGGGTACGGGACCTGCCGGGGTCGGTGGCCCGGATCGGACTGAAGCCGGGGGATCCGGTGTACGTACGGCCGGACGGCATGGTCGACACGGAGCTGTTGGATTTCGTCCGGTCTCCAGAATTCAGGAATCTGGAGCGGGAATCGAAGCGGAATTACGGGACGGATATCCGAATACTCCTGGAGTTCCTGTGGTCTCGTGGGGTGTCGTGGCAGAAGGCGACCGAGCAGGATCTCGCGGACTTCCGTGACTGGCGATGCCGTGCTCCGGAGAACCCGCAGCGGATCGGCGGGACGAAGTGGAACCGCGAGGCTGCTGCGTTCACCAAGCTCTTCAAGTGGGGGAACGTCCACCCGCTGCCGGTGGACGTGTCACGGCGGGAGGACCGGGCCGCGGACTCGGTGACTGCGCGGGTGTCGTGGCTTACACCGCGGACTTGGGGCCTGTGGTCGGACGTCGGGCTACGGGGGCACACTCGGGCAGGGGTGGCGGCGCCGGGGTGGGAGTCACGGACGGAGATCCGTAACACCAGCTTCGTGCAGTTGCTGCTGAGCTCAGGGCTGCGGCGGCAAGAGGGTGGTTCGCTGCTGACGTTCGAGCTGCCGACTCAGCAGCTGCGGCACGGCCGTTATCTCCACGGCCGCATCGCGGGCGCCGTGACCAGGTCGAAGAACACGCGCACGTTCTACGCGTCGATGGACTCCGTCGGCCAGGTCGAGGCCTACGTGCAGTCGGAGCGGGCCTGGGCCGTTCAACGGGCCCAGGAACAGGGCGTCTACGAGCGGTTGCCCGTGATGCGGTTGGTCACGAAGGTGACGCGCGGGCTGAAGCCGAAGGTCGAGTGGGTGGACGCCAGCGGTGTCGTCGGCGGGCAGGACTTGAATCTGCTCAGCTGGCACGAGCGGCAGTGGCTGTTCCTGGACGGGCCGGACGGGCCGGAGCCGGCATGGTTGTGGCTGACCGAGCAGGGTCTGCCGATGCTCCCTGACCGTTGGAACGGCGTGTTCAGGAACGCGAACCTGCGCTGCGAGGAGGTGCTGCTCACCGAGGAAGAACGGAAGATCGGGCGGAAGTTTCGGCTCGCGGAAGTACGCGGGAAGACTCCGTACGCGACCCCGCACTCCGCTAGGCATTCCATGGCTCTCTTCATGCTGATCCTGCTGAACGAGCTCTTCGAGTCCCGATACGGGCTGACGAAGAAGGACCGGCGGGACTTCGCCCAGCTGTTCGGCGACCCGTGGTGGCTCGTGAAGACACTCTTGGGGCACGCGGACGTGGAGACGACAAAACGGCACTACCTCGCGCCCGTCTCCCACCTGCACCTGGAGTCGATCCTCGCCGCCGCGGAATCTGCTGACGCGGGTCAGGACGTTGAGGATGTGGACGGGGTCTTCTCCCGGCTGGCCCGCGAGACGGTCGGGATCCAGGACATCGACACGCTTCTCGAGGCCGCCTCATGAGCGGGCGGGGACGTCGGGCCAGCCTTCCACCGGGCGATCATCACACCGAGCCGCCGATCGTCCCGGAGGGGCTCGTGGTGACGGTTATGAACAAGGCTGGCCACAGCAGGGCGTTCGACTTCGCTGAACTGGTCGCCCCGGAGCCGATGCAACGGTCCTTGGCCGCCGTGTTCGCAGTCCAGGCACGCCGCTGGGAGAGCCACCTCACGGCATACAACTACTGGCTCAGGCTCGCGTGGTTCACCCGCTTCCTGGCCGAACAGGAGCATCCCCCGCAGGACCTGGATGAGGTGACTGCGGCCATGCTCAAACGCTGGCGCACGCGACACATCGGCTCCAACGCGGGCAAGCAGATTCTGACGTCGGTACGCGGAGTGCTCGTGCACGATCCCCGGTTGGGCACGGGTCCAGTGGCCGAGGAGCTTGCTCGTCGCCTCCCCAGGGCGAAGCCGAGCAAGCAGTCCTTCACGGAGGCGGAGCGCGAGAAAGTGCGGCTGGCTGCTCGGCGGCAGTTTCGGACCGCGTTGCTGCGGATCCGTGAGAACACCCTGGTCCTGGAACGCTGGCGGGCCGGGGACCTCCCCGAAGGCAGCAAGGAGTGGCGGCTGGGACGGATCCTCGACTTCCTCGCACGCACAGGTGACGTCCCCCGCACCCTCCTGCCGAGCGGCCAGACCACCGTGACGAACCGCGGGGTTCTTAACGGCAGAAGCGTGGACCGGACATGGGGCCGGTTGTTCCTCACCCGCGGGGAGTTGACGGCACTGGCCGTGCTGCTGACTGACCAGTTCGGATGGAATCTCGCGGTCTACGACCGCATGCCCGCCCCCACGGCGACACCGTCAGCCGGAGAGACGACCACGGTGACCTACCAAGTCCAGGTGGAGAAGCGACGGGCCGGGGCCGGCCGCTGGTTCTCCACAGAGAACATCACCGACTCCGGCGCGGACTCCGCGGGGCGGCTGATCACCCATGCTCTGGAGGCCACCGCGCATTGCCGTGCTCTGGCTGCCCGCCTGGCCCCAGGCACGGACCTGCTGATGACGGCCCGCAGCAGTCTCACCAGGCATGAGCCCCAGGGCCTCGACCGGCCCCGCCCGGTCGACCCTCTCGTCTTTGGCATATCGGAAGGCGACGTCAAAGGGTGGGTGAACCATCACCAACTCGGTGGGTCGCCGTTCCAGCGGACCCGGCGCACAACAGTGACCCGCGAGGGCCGCCCACTGCAGCACACCCGGGGCACCCACGAGAGCGTCTATGTCCTGCCCGACAAGAACGTCCAGGACTCTGCCCAAGAGGTGATCGAAGGTGGCGCCCTGGAGGCTCTGGATCTGGCACGGAAGGTTGCCTTCGCCGGTCACCTCACCGGCACCGCGAACCCAGATCACTCGGAGACTGCGACAGCGGACTGCGAGGACGAGGGAACCAGCCCTTGGCCATCACCCGCCGGAGGATGCGGAGCCGACTTCCTCCTCTGCCTCGCCTGCACCAACGCACACGTCCACCCGGGTCACCACCCCCGCCTCGCCCACCTCCACCGGCAAATAGGAGGTCTGCGGTCCGTTCTGCCTGACCGCATGTGGCACCAGCGCTGGAACGACCACTGGCAGCGGCTGGAAGACCTGCAGCGCAAGGTCGGCACGGCTGCCTGGACCGGAGCTCGGGGCCGCCTCACCGACGCAGACCGCGAGATCGTCGCTCTCCTCCTGAAAGATGAACTGGCCCCATGACCGCTACTGCCACCGAGGACGACCCATATGTGCTGCCGATGCCGTCGCCGGACAGCCCCGTCGTCCTGCGGAAGTGGATACGCCCGAGCAACCCGCATCCCGTCTCCCGCTACCAGGACCTCATCTGGCCCCTGGCTCCGCTCATCGACAACCCCGGCACCAGGCTCATCAACGTCCACTGGGAGAAGTGCCCAGACCGGATCCGTGGCCAGCTGAAACTGCCGGCCTGGACCATGATCAACGGTCAGCTTCGGCCGACCCGCCTCAGAAGCCGAGGAATGGCGAGCCGGCCCCGAAGCTCTGCCGAGGACATGGTGAGTACGTGTCGGGAGTGGATGCGGCTGGCCCGCTGGCTGGAAAAGCGCGGCATTACGGATCTCGCCGCCTGCACCGAGGACGAGTGGCGGCAGTATCCGGAAGAGCGATGGAAGGACGGCGTCGGACGCGGCCGCGCCGAAAAGGTCCTGGCATGGTTGACGGACCTGTGGCTGTTCGACCAGCTCTCCGCACATCCTTCGGGGATTGCCCGGCCTCCGTGGGACAGCGAGGGCATCGACGACTTCCTGCCCGCCGCCAGCAACCAAGGCGGCGGCGAAAACTCGACCGAGCCGCTGGATCCGCAGGTCATCGGCCCCTTGCTGGTCTGGGCGATGCGCGTGATCGAGGACTTCGCCGACGACATCTTGGCCGCTTGGGCGGAAAACCGCCGCCTCACCGCGCTGATCGGCACAGTCCCGACCCTCGAGGGCGGCCAAGCCGCCGTTGAGGCCTACCTGATGCCCCTCATTGAAACGGGCGCCCCGTTGCCCAGCACCAAGAACCAGGGCAAGAACACCGTGGCCCGAACATTCATTGCTGCCACAACCGGCGCCAGCGGCGGCCAGGTCGATCGACTCGCGAGCAAGCTCGGGCTCCCCGCACTGACGGCACAACGTCCAGGCCCTTGTCCGCTGGAAATACCAGTGACCGGACGCATCAACGGACGCCCCTGGCGCACGCACCTGGACTTCAACGAGGCGGCGAGCCTGATGAAGCACCTCGGCACCGCCGCCATGATCATATGTCTCTATTTGACAGGTATGCGCCCACAAGAAGCGCAGGGACTGCGCTCAGGATGCTGCCCCGATCCCGAACCGGGCCCGAACGGCGCCCCTGGCCGGCACCTGATCCGCAGCCGTCACTTCAAGAACGTCACCGACGACGACGGCAACCACGTCTCCGAGGGCGAGGAGCGCGAAGTCCCCTGGGTCGCCATCACACCGGTCGTCCACGCAATCCGCGTCCTAGAGCGAATCGTCCCCGAGGGCGAGTACCTCTTCAGTGCCGCCCACCACGACTTCCTCTTCCAACGCAACCACCACGGCGCGCTGAAGGGCGAGGCGTTGAACCAGAGGATCGAGGACTTCGTGGCCTGGGCAAACCATGAGGCCATGGCCCATGGGCTCCCGAGTCAGGCCATCCCGGAAGACCCGCACGGATCGATCGGGATGTCGCGCTTCCGCCGGAGCCTGGCCTGGCATATTGCACGTCGTCCCGGCGGGTTGGTCGCACTCGCCATTCAGTACGGGCACATGCGCACCGTTCTCGACGCCCGCGCCTCCAGCGGCTACGGCTCCCGCAGCCGCTCCGGGATTCACGGCGTCCTCGACATCGAGACTGCCCTGGCCGCCGCCGACACCGCGGCCCACCTGCGCGATCGCATCGCAGCCGGCGAGAAGGTCTCCGGCCCTGCCGCCCGACGCGCCATCACCGGAGCTGCCAGCACACCTCGCTTCGAAGGCCGCATCGTCCCCAGAACGTTCGCGAGGAAGGCAGCCAAGTTCCTCGCTCGGGACGGCGTCGTGCTCTATGACAACCCCGACGCGTTCGTGATCTGCGCGTTCAAGCACGACAACGCGCTCTGTGAGCCCGAGCCGGGAGCGACCGCGCCGAGGCAGTACGACTGCAAGGAGGGCTGCGGCAACGCGGTCCGCACCGACACTCACGCCCGTCAACTGCGCGATAAGGCCGACGAGGTCGACCGCGCGGCCGCCTTCGTCCCGGAGAAGCTCGCCAAACGGATGCGTCGCAATGCCAGCAATCTCCGCACGAGAGCCGATGCCCATGACGCCACCGCCCAGACCGCCGAGGCCCTGACATGACCCAGCAGCCCCAGGACGAACGCACCCGCATCCGCGAAGCGATGGACCGGCTCCTGACCGGGCAGGCCGCTGCCTCCAATGGCAGCCTCACCGTCGTCGCGCTCGCCGCCGAGGCCGACGTCCACCGCATGGCCCTGCAGAAACGGCATGCCGATCTGAAAAACGAGTTCTACGAACGCGTCCGCAACGAGGCACAGCAGGTTCCAGAACCTGAAAGACGACTTCGAGAAACCGTCACCAAACTCAGGAAGACCCTCGCCAACAAGGAAGCCGAGCTCGAAAAGCTCCGCCAGCAGGTGACCTTGCTGACTCTCGCGAGCGCAGTTCTCACCCAAAGGAAGGACCCTGACCCCGAACCATCTCCGACCCCAGACAACGTCTTTCCCTTCCGCCCTCCGAACCGCTGACCGCTTGCCTCAGAGTCGTCCTCGTCGTCCTGACGCCGGGGCGGCTCTGCTGTGTCTCAAGGGCTACGCAGCGCTCGCCAAGACTGAACAGAAGAACTTGACAGGGAACACGACGGCGGCCCTGACCCGGTCCCGGCTCTCCACCAGGCTCTTGTCCGGCAGCCCCACCAGTGTGAACGCGGCCACCCCCGCCTCCAGGTCCGCCTGGACCTCCACCACCACACCCTCGACACCGACGAGCGCCACCGAACACGCCCGCGCGAACCCCATCAGGCCACCCCCCGCGCATGCTGCGCGACGGGCGCTCCGCGCCTGGGCAGCACCACGCCGACCAGGTCGATCCGGACTCCACCGGGCGGCGGGCCTCCGTGCCGGTGGAGCCAGATCCCGGCCAGCCGTCGCAGCCGCTCCGCCTTGACGGGTGTGACGGCTGCCATCGGATGCTCGAAGGCACCCGCCCTGCGGGTCTTCACCTCGCAGACCACGAGTGCGTCGCCGTCCATCGCGACGATGTCGATCTCACCGGCACGACAGCGCCAGTTCCGTTCCAGTACGGACATGCCGGCGTCGACCAGCAGCCGTGCCGCCAGATCCTCGCCGTACCGCCCGAGTGCCCCCCGTGCGTTCATATCGGCACCACCTCCGGCACCGACTCTGACGCGTCCGGCCCCAGCTGGTGGATCTTGGTGGAAAACCTCGGGATTGTGGACAACTCGGCCACCCGGAAGTAGGAATCCTCCCGAAAGAACGGACTCAGGCCGACCGGCACATAGGGGGCGGGAGAAGGGGCTGGGCTGGGCTGGGCTGGGCGCGCGCAGCCGCGCGGTGGAGGAATGAGGCATGGCGGGACCATGGTGATTGACGACAACGCGGCAGATGCGTGTGCCCAACCCCGCGACGCCGCCCCTTATTTACCGGTCGGTCTCATATTTACCGGTCGGTCTCAGCCACCCGGAAGTTCGAGATCGCTCTTGTTGAGCTCCTCGATGTTCACGTCCTTGAACGTCAGCACCCGTACCTGCTTGACGAACCGTGCGGGCCGGTACATGTCCCAGACCCAGGCGTCCGCCATGGATACTTCGAAAAACACCTCACCCTGAACCGAGTGCACCTGCATCTCGTAGTCGTTGGTGAGGTAGAAGCGCCGTTCGGTCTCGATCACATATTTGAACAGACCGACGACATCTCGGTACTCCCGGTAGAGCTTCAGCTCCATCTCGGTCTCGTACTTTTCGAGGTCCTCGGCGCTCATTGGCATGTTCCCCTTCAGCCGTGCGTGCCCCCATTGTGCGCCAGGCTGCGGCACCCCTGGGCGCTTAGGCGATTTCGGGGGCCAGAACCAGTGGCGTATGCGGAGGACCCTCGTCGAGCAGCGTGCGCAGCAGCTCGGCGAGCCTGGTCGGGTACACCGTCTCACGCGCCGCCGACAGTTCGGCGGAGGTCCACCACCTCAGACCCTCGATGCTGCGCCGCTCCAGCCCGGTGAGCCCACTGGTATCGGTGGCGGTCTGCGTCGTGCGTGCCAGGAAGTACCATTCGTCCTGGTTCCAGCGGCGCCCGTCGAACGGGAACGAGCACTTCCGCTGCCAAAGGAGCGGGCCCAGCTCGACATCGGTGATCCCGGTCTCCTCCGCGAGCTCGCGCAGCGCGGCCTGCTCCCGGGTCTCGTCGCCCTCCAGGCCGCCGCCGGGGGTGAACCACCAGGTGCTCCGGGGGTCCTCCGGTTCGAACCCATGGATGAGGAGAATGCGGTCGTCGGGGTCCAGGAGCACTACCCGGGCGACCTTCCGCTGCTCAGTGCGCACCGGCGGGCGTCCTTTCGCTCTTGCTCCGTGCCGCCCGCCCGGACCGTGCCGCGATCGGACCGTATGCGGCACCACCGAGGATGAGGACCACACCCGCCGCCACGGCCCCTAGCTGCAGCTTCAGCGGTCCGGGCGACGACACCCCACCGGGGAATGAGGCGAAGGCCTGCGGCCGCCCGACCATGTCACCCAGCGGCCAGGCGATGGCGTCCACCCGCGCCTGCACCGCGCTGCGCGGCACGGAGCCCTGCCCCGGGTCGTCCAGGTGGACCCGGGAGTCCAGTGAGGCGCTGCGCTCGTCCCCGAGCAGAAAGAGCTGCCCCTTGGGAACATCCGCGGTGAAGTTGTTCACCGAGGCGAGGCCCTTGGTCCGCAGATACGGTTCCTCAACGGGTTTGCCGTTGACTGTGAGCCTGCCCTTGTCGCAGCAGGCGATCTTGTCGCCGCCGATCCCGACGACCCGCTTCACCATCGGCATGTCGCCCCACACCGGATCAGTGAAGACCACCACGTCACCCCGGTGCACCTCGCTGCCGTCGATCCGCTGCGCGAGCACCCGGTCGCCGGCGTGCACTGTCGGTTTCATCGACTCGGTCGGCACGGTGTACGGCTTGTACACCACGGCCCCCCAGGCGAAGCCGCCGAGGAAGAGCACACAGCCGACGGCCACGGCCAGTCCCGACAGCATGCCGCCGAGCCGACCGTGGCCGTCACCCTTACTTCCTGTTCCACTCATCCCAGCGTCCCCCACCTCGGAATCGACAATCGCTGATCCGAGTCGGCACCCTACCCGGCGGTACGCCCGCTGGTCAGCCTCCTGCGACGCCAAACACGAGGGGCGGAGCACCGGCTACACCGAGTGCTCCGCCCCACCCACGACCGACAACCGCCCCCGATTGCTCAGCGTGCTCGCCGAGCAACCGGGGGCGGTTCATCCTTGCGGTCCGATATCCGCGTCATGGACGCCGGCATCCATCATGACGTGTACCGGACGGCCGAGCTGTCCGCTGTGTCTCCGGGTCGGTGGAGACGGGGAACCAAGCTCAGGTCGTGCCGCACGACCAGCCGGAGGCGAACCCGCCGATCTCACCAGTGGACTGGTGGCCGATGCCGGCCTTGATGCAGATCTTCACGCCTTCCGGGAAATTGTGGCTGTCTTCCTTCTTCGTGGTGCCGTTGCCGCTGCTGTTCCACACCATGAAGTCGTAGCCCTCGCCCGTCTTGATGGGCGCCACATCAACCTTGAGAGCGGCGGAGAAGCCGTCCGCACACGTGTCCTTGAGATACAGCGTGTCCCCATTACTGACGAACCAGCCGTCAGATGTGTGACTGCAGGAGCCGGAACCGTAAGAGTGCCCCGTGTCGGCGGTAGCCGGAGAGCTCGCCACCCCCACTCCGACGACAGCTGCGGCAATAGCTCCCATCAACTTCATCCGAGATACGCGTACCACATTAGCCCCCTGAGTAGATGCGCTGAACGGTCGTCGCGAACTCTATGGGAGTCAGCCCGAAGGGCGACTCCATTTTCCCAACCCTAGGGCTGCATTGATCAAATTTCCATAGAAAAAAATCATGCCAAATCGCCCTGGAACAACGGCTCACGACGGTTCGTCAGTCACTGCTGTCGGCCGGACACAGGCCGCACCCGCCTGCGCCACATCACGATCGGCACGGCACCAGCGATGCCGATCGCACCGGGTGCGACAGCCGCCGCGGCACCCAGACCCGGCTGGTCGAAGGTCTTCGGAACGGGCAGGGTCGCCCAGCGGTTGATCGGCCACGCCACGACGATGGCTCGGCCGACGACCTCGTCGTTGGAGACCGTGCCGCCGCCCGGCAGCTCCTGGTGGTAGCGGGAGTCCCAGGAGTTCTGGCGGTGGTCGCCCATCACCCAGATCCGGCCCTCGGGAACCTTGATCGGGCCGAACGGCGCGTCATTGCAAGCGGTATTGCCCGGGAAGATGAACGATTTGTCGTCCAGGGCCTTGCCGTTGACCACGACCGGGCCGTCCTTCTTGCACTCCACCGTGTCGCCGCCGACCGCGATGACCCGCTTGATCAGGTCCTTCTCCTCGGCGGACGGCATCAGTCCGATGAAGCTGAGGAACTTCTGCACCACATTCGGATTGGCGGTCTGGGTGTTTTCCAGCCAGCCACCCGGGTCATGGAAGACCACGACCTCGCCTCGCTTGGGCTCCGCGCCGAACCAGGGGGTCAGCTTGTCGACCAGCACCCGGTCGCCCCGCTGGAGAGTGTTCTGCATGGAGTCCGAGGGGATCGAGAACGCCTGCACCAGAAACGTCTTGATCAGCAGCGCGAGTACCAGCGCGATACCGACGAGGAGGGGCAGCTCCTTCCAGAAGGAGCGCGGCTTCTGCCGGGCTGTACCGCCGCCGTTCGGAGAGTCGCCGCTACTTTCCGCGCGGTCCGCCGGTGTTCCGGCGGGCTCAACATTCTCCGGATTGTCCGGCCGGTCCTCGGGTTCCTCGTGTCCGGATCGTGCGCCGACCGCCAAATCCCCCACATCCACTCCTTACTCCGTGCCACCGCCTGCGCCCTAGCCGGTGCAGGCCCACCACTCCCATAACGAGCGGGAGTTCCGCAGGGGTCGGGAGAGGGATCATTCCGTTGGGATCCTTGGACGACACACTATTCGACGGGCCCGACGCAGCAGCCGTCCCGGCGCGCGCGTCAGGGACCGAGTCGAATGTCGTCGGTTCCTCCAGTTTTCGCCAGTGTCCGAAGGGCCAGGCGATGACGACAGCACGCCCCACGACCTCGTTCTCGGAAACCGTACCGTGGTCCGGCTCGTCCAGGTGAAAGCGCGAATCGGCCGAATCGGACCTATGGTCACCCATCACGAAGATCCGGTCGACCGGAACCTTTACCTCGAATTTGATGAGGGAGGGCGGATTACCGGGGTGCAGATAGGGCTCGTCGAGCGGTACACCGTTGACGGTGATCCGGCCATCCTTGTCGCAGCACTTCACCGTGTCACCGCCGACCGCGACCACCCGCTTGATCAGATCCTGCTCGTCGTCGGACGGCAGCAGCCCGATGAAGGTCAGGGCTTCCTTCACCTGCTTGACGACGACGGGAGGGTCCTTCTTGCCGGCGTTCTCCTGCCTCAGCCAGTGGCCCGGGTCCTTGAAGACGACGACATCGCCGCGCTGGGGCCTGGATCCGAACCAGGGCGTCAGCTTGTCCACGAGCACCCGGTCGCCGATCCGGATGGTCTGCTCCATCGACCCCGACGGGATCACGAAGGCCTGCACCAGGAAGGTCTTGAGCACAAGCGCGATCAGCAGCGCCACGGTGAGGAGAAGGGGGATCTCCCGCACGGCCGACCTGCGCCGCCGCCGTTTGACCTTGCGGGCCAGCCTGCGCCGCTCCGCCCTGGTCGGCAGGGAGCGCGCGGCTGTCGGCCCGCTGCCGGCCGGCAGCGGTATCTCAGGGTCGGGCCCGCCCTGCCGCAGCCCGCGGTTACCCATGGGCCCCGCCCGTCGCCCGTACACCGGCGAAGACGGCGCTGTCCGGCAGTGAGCCCAGCCGGCCCAGCGGCCAGCCGATCCAGTCCACCCTGCCGATCACCATGTCGACCGGGACCATGCCACCGCCCGGTTCTCCCAGGTGGTCACGCGAATCGCGGGAATTGCTGCGGTGGTCGCCCATCATCCACAGCGTGCCTTCGGGCACGACGATGTCGAAGCGCACCCCGGACGGCGCGTCTCCCGGATGCAGGTAGCCCTCGTCGACCGGTCGGCCGTTCACCTCGACCCTTCCGCGCTTGTCGCAGCAGACGACCCGGTCTCCTCCCACGCCCACCACCCGCTTCACGTAGTCGGTCTCGGCAGGCTCTGCCAGCCCCAGGGACGCCGCCACACCGTACAGCAGCCCGGTGACGAGATTCTGTTGGGGAGCTTCCTGCACGAACGATCCGGTGCCGTCGAAGACCACCACATCGCCGCGCTGCGGTACGGAGCCGAAACGGTACGCCAATTTATTGACCAGTACCCGGTCCCCCACCCGCAGTGTGGGCTCCATCGAGCCACTGGGAATCAGGAAGGGCTGCACCACGAAGCCGCTGAGGAGCAGCAGGAGGACCGAGCAGACGGCTCCGAGTGCGGCGGTCCGCCGCCACGAGATCGAGGCGGTCGGCCGGTCCGGGATACGCGAAGAGCGCGGCCCCTCCTCCGACCCTGCTGCGGGTGCGGAGGAGCGGTCGCGCTCCGAGGGCTTGGCTTCCGTGTCCATCGGGGCCAGAGCTTATCCGGCCGTCCTGTGGACCTGGGAGCTAGCTCAGTTGTCGCGCTTCTCCTTGATCTTCGCGGCCTTGCCGCGCAGCTCACGGAGGTAGTACAGCTTGGCGCGACGGACGTCACCGCGGGTGACGAGCTCGATCTTCTCGAAGATCGGGCTGTGCACCGGGAAGGTGCGCTCGACGCCGACGCTGAAGGAGACCTTGCGGACCGTGAAGGTCTCGCTGACGCCCGAACCCTGGCGACGGATGACTACGCCCTTGAACTGCTGGATACGGGAGCGGTTGCCCTCGATCACTCGGACGTGGACGTTGACGGTGTCACCGGGGCGGAACGCCGGGACGTCGGTACGCAGCGATGCGGCGTTGACGCCATCGAGCAGGGAAGCCATGTTGTCTGCTTTCTTCGCCGATGCCACAGGTCATCGACGGGAGATAGTAAGGAGATGGGGGTGCTGATCGCGTCGGGCGGGCGTCGTTCCCCCTGTGGCAGGGGCGCACGCCGGACGTACAGCAGCGGCCTATTCTTCCACGGCCTCGGGCCTGCGCCAAAATCGGCCACCGGGCTCCGGCGACCAGCCGAGGATGGAGAGGATCTCGCGGTCCTTCTTGTCGAAGCCGCTCGCCTCGCAGCGCTCGATGAGATCGGGCCGGTTGAGCGCGGTGCGACGGAACGCCTCGTCCCGCCGCCAGCGTGCGATCTTCCCGTGGTGACCGCTGAGCAGTACGTCCGGGATGCCCCTGCCGCGCCACTCGGGCGGCTTGGTGTAGACGGGCCCCTCCAGCAGATTGGCCATCTCGCCGGGGGCGAAGGAGTCGTCCCTGTGCGATTCGGCGTTGCCGAGCACGCCGGGCAGCAGCCGGGCCACCGCCTCCGTGATCACCAGCACCGCAGCTTCCCCACCCGCCAGCACGTAGTCCCCGATGGACACCTCGACGACCGGCATGCGGGTCGCGTACTCGTCCATCACGCGCCGGTCGATGCCCTCGTAGCGGGCCGGCGTGAAGATCAGCCAGGGCCGCTCGGAGAGCTCGACGGCGAGCTCCTGGGTGAACGGACGGCCGCTGGGTGTGGGTACCACGAGCACCGGGGAGTGCGCCCCGGCCTCGTACCCGCCCGCCAGCGCGTCGTCCAGCGCCTCGCCCCACGGCTCGGTCTTCATGACCATGCCGGGGCCGCCGCCGTACGGGGTGTCGTCGACCGTGTTGTGCCGGTCGTACGTCCAGTGCCGCAGGTCGTGTACGTGCACATCGAGGCGGCCGCGCGCGCGGGCCTTGCCGACGAGCGAGACATTCAGCGGTTCCAGGTACTCCGGGAAGATCGTGACGACGTCGAGGCGCATCAGAGGTCCTTCCCGGAGTCGGGCGCCTCGTCCCCGTCGCCCTCTTCGTCGCGCGAGGAGGCGATCACGGCCTGGCTCTCGTCGATCAGACCGGGCGGCGGGGTGATCACCGCGCGCTGCTCTTCCAGATCGATCTCGGTGACGATCTCCTCGACGAACGGGATCATCACCTCGCTGCCGTCCGGCCGCTCGACGATGAAGAGATCCTGGGACGGCAGATGCGTGATCTCGGTAATCCGGCCGATCTCGGTGCCGTCGGCGAGGACCACATCGAGGTCCATGAGCTGATGGTCGTAGAACTCCTCGGGGTCCTCGGGGAGTTCCGCCGGGTCGACCTCGGCGATCAGGAGCGTGTTGCGCAGGGCCTCGGCAGCCGTACGGTCGCGTACGCCCTCGAAGCGCAGCAGCAGCCGTCCGCTGTGCACCCGGCCGGTCTCGATCGTCAGCGGTCCGGCGGTGGCCGGTTCGGTGGCGAGTACGGCCCCGGGCGCGAGCCGCAGCTCCGGCTCGTCCGTACGCACCTCGACGGTGACCTCGCCCTTGATGCCATGGGCACGGCCGATCCGCGCGACTACCAACTGCACCTTGTGTCTCTCCTGTCATACGACGACGGGCCGGGGCGGGCGCATGGCCCTCCCCGGCCCGTGCCGGTGTTCAACTCTGTCAGCGAACCTGATCCACATCGACGAGGTCGACGCGGATGCCACGGCCGCCGATGGCGCCCACGACGGTACGCAGCGCGCGTGCGGTGCGTCCGTTGCGGCCGATCACCTTACCGAGGTCGTCGGGGTGGACCCGGACCTCGAGTACGCGACCACGGCGCAGGTTGCGCGAGGCGACCTGCACATCGTCGGGGTTGTCGACGATGCCCTTCACGAGGTGCTCGAGAGCCTCCTCGAGCATGCTCAGGCCTCGGTCGACTCGGCGGACGCAGCCGCGTCAGCGGCCTCGTCCGCCTTCTTGTCGGCCTTCTTCGCCTTCTGCGTGATGGCCTCGCCCTTGGACTCCTCGCCGGTGTCCTTGGCCAGGGCCTCGAACAGGGCGCGCTTGTCAGCCTTGGGCTCCGGCTGCAGCAGCGGCGCCGGGGCCGGGAGACCCTTGTGTGCCTGCCAGTCACCGGTGAGCTTCAGGATCGCGAGAACCGGCTCGGTCGGCTGGGCGCCGACGGACAGCCAGTACTGCGCACGCTCCGAGTTGACCTCGATGCGCGAGGGGTTCTGCACCGGGTGGTACAGGCCGATCTCCTCGATGGCCCGGCCGTCACGGCGGGTACGGGAGTCGGCGACGACGATGCGGTAGTGAGGCGAACGGATCTTGCCCAGACGCTTCAGCTTGATCTTGACTGCCACGGAAGTGGTGTCTCCTGGTCTATGACGTGGTTGGGCACAACGAAGATGCCACGTGGGGTTGCGGTACTCGGGTGCCCGACGGACGCGTCAGCCGGAGGAGAGAGGGGTCCTGTGCGACTGTCGAGTACAGCTAGCCATTGTGCCACACCACATCGGGTCACCCCACCGCGACCGCGGCTTCCGGGATACGGAACGGCTTTCCGCAGCCACCGCAGACGATCGGTGCCTGCGCCAGGACCGACGGGACGACGCGCACATTGCGTCCGCAGTCGCAGACGGCCTTGACGCGGACGCCTCCGCCGGAGGAGCCGTGCCGGGCGGCCGGGCCGCGGAAGGAACGCTTGGTGTCGGCGGCGGTGGCGACCGTATGCGCCTTGAGGGCGCGCTGCAGCCGCTCGATCGTCGGGCGGTACCGGCGCTTGGCCTCGGGATTGAGCGTGACCAGCGAGAAGCCACTGCTGGGGTGGGGCTCCTCGGCGTGGTCGAGGCCCAGCTCCTCTGCGATCGCGAGGAATCGGCGGTTGTGGTAGCGGCCGGCCCGAGAGGTGTCGCGGACACCTCTCGCGGCGGCGATGCCATGGACTGCCTCGTGCAGCAGTCGTTCGAAGGAGAGCTCGGCGCCACAGGCGGACGAGGACTCTCCGATCAGGGACTCGGGCGCGGCTAGGTCCGGCAGCTCGGGGTGGTACCGCTGAATGTCGGCCCACGCCTGCGCCAGCTCTGCGGCAAGTACAGGTGGTGTCGTGCTCACGTCGTGACAACGAGCGCGAGTGCCCCGGTGTTCCGATTCCGGGCCATCCCAAATAATTTGCACGTACCAGTCAGTTGCCATTGATGCGTCCTGACGAGGGCGGGTGCGCAGATCTGCGGAGAAGTCACACAGCTCACACCAAGGTGGTACGTAGCGACCCGTACGCCCGGACGCGTAGGCGGCAACCGTACGCCGGGGCGCCGAGCGGCTCCGTGTCAGTAGGCGCGGGCCACCAGCGCGACAGTACCGGGAGCGTCGTCCGCGTCCGGCACCGACCCGTCCTCGGCGATCAGACACCGTACGGACACCCCGTGCTCCGCGAGCCGGGCCTCCCCCGTCGCGCCGAGGGCCGACCAGGCGATACGCGCCCAGCCGCCCGCGGTCGCCGCCTCCACGGCCTCCTCGACGGACGCGACCTCGCTGGTGGACGATTCACGCCGGCTCCGGGACTCCCTCAGCAGCGTCGCCTGGTCCTGCGCAAGGACCGCCTCAAGCAGCGCGGGCAGGGCCTCGATCGCGACCGGCTCCTTCCCGCCGGGGATGCGCCGGGCCAGCATCGCGGTGCCGCTCTCCAGATCGCGCGGGCCGACCTCGATCCGTACCGGCACGCCCTTCAGCTCCCAGTCGACCACGCGGCGACCGAACGGGGTGTCGGTGCGGTCGTCGACCTCGGCCCGGATTCCCGCGGCGCGCAGCCGCTCCCCGATGGACCGGACCGCGCTCAGCACCCCTTCGTCCTCCTTGACCGCGAGGACGACCGCCTGGACGGGCGCGAGCCGCGGCGGCACCCGGAGGCCGTGATCGTCGCCGTGCGCCATGATCAGACCGCCGACCATGCGGGTCGACGAGCCCCACGAGGTCTGCCAGACGAGTTCCTGCCTGCCCTCCTTGGACAGGTAGCTGGTGTGGAAGGCCTTGGCGAAATTGGTGCCGAGCTCATGGCTCGTACCCATTTGCAGGGCCTTGCCGTCCCGCATCATCCCTTCGAGCGTCAGGGTGTTGACGGCCCCGGCGAACCGCTCGGCCGGAGTCTTGCGGCCGAGGACCACATCGATGCCCAGCACGTTGACCATGAAGTCCGCGTAGACGTCCCGTTGGATGTACGCCGCGTACTCCCGGGCCTCCTCGTAGGTGGCGTGGGCGGTGTGGCCCTCCTGCCAGAGGAATTCCGTCGTACGGAGAAAGACCCGCGGGCGCATCTCCCAGCGCACGACGTTCGCCCACTGGTTGATCAGCAGCGGCAGATCCCGGTAGCTCTGCACCCATTTCGAGAAGTACTCGTTGATGATCGTTTCGGACGTCGGCCGCACCACCACGGGCTCTTCGAGCTCTTTCCCGCCGGCGTGGGTCACGATCGCGAGCTCCGGCGCGAAGCCCTCGACGTGCTCGGCTTCGCGTGTCAGGTAAGACTGGGGGATGAAGAGCGGGAAGTAGGCGTTCCGGGCGCCCGCCTGTTTGATACGGGCATCCATCTCCTGCTGCATCCGCTCCCACAGGCCGTATCCGTACGGCCGGATGACCATGGTGCCGCGCACCGGACCGTTGTCCGCGAGTTCGGCCTTGTTGATCAGATCCTGGTACCAGCGGGGAAAGTCCTCGGCCTGGGGCGTGAGAACGGGTGCCTTTGCCATGGCGCGCATCGTACGGCGACACCGCCCATCACACGGGGCGACGGGCCCTGCTTCCACGGGCCGTCCCTTCGAGCGCACCACCGGAGCACGCAAGCATTGCCATCAGAGCCCTGGACGCGGGCGCGGAGGCGCAGTTCTCTGACATACGGGGGGAGCGGGCGCACACACAGGGGGCATCCACTCGGGCACGACCGATCGGACACGACCGACCTCTCGGCGGATTGGGGCGCTTCCATGACACCAACGCTCGTCCGGCACCACAGCTACGCGGACACGACCACCCCGGTGGACTCGGGTGACCATGCCCGGGACTGGGCCGAGATCCAGGAGCGAATGCTCGCACCGCTGTACGAAGCGGTGTACGAGCGGCTCGAAGTGGGAACCGGCACCCGGCTGCTCTCCCTCGGCTGTGGCTCCGGTCTCGCGCTTCTCATCGCGGCCGCGCGCGGGGCGCGCGTCACCGGCGTCGACACCGACCCCGAACGACTGGCACTCGCCCGGACCCGGCTGCTGCCCGATCCGGGGAGCGGCGCCGGACCGTCGGCCGGGCGTCCGCGGCTCCTCGACGGCGATCCGTCCGCGGCCGCCCCGGCCGACGGGAGGCCGTACAACCTGCTCACCGCGTTCACCCCGATCGGCTGCTCGTCCGGCGACGGGGAAGGCCTCGTGGACGCGCTGCGGTCCGCCCTGCCGCTGGCCGCCCGGGGCAGCACGGTCGTACTTACCGGGTGGGGTCCGCCGGAGCGGTGCGCGACGGCGCCGGTGCTACGGGTGGCTGGCCGGCTCTCCAACGGGGCGCGGGCGCCCCGCACGGGCGGCTGGCGGCCGTCGCGCCGGGACGATCTCGAGGAAGTGGCGTTCAGGGCCGGTCTGAATCCGGACGGCTCGGGCCGGGTGGCGTGCCCGTTCGGGTACGCGGACATGGACAGTGCGGTGCGGGGGCTGCTGTCGACGCGGCTCTTCGATACGGCGGTACGGGCGACGGACCGGGACCAGGTGGAGAAGGAGGTCACGGAGGCCCTGCATCCGCACCGGCGCCCGGACGGCACGATCTGGATGCCGAACGTCTTCCGCTATCTCGTGTGCACCACTTGAATCTCGCGCACCGTCAACGTCCGAGCGGCAGCCGCTACTTGCCCAGGCGGGTGATGCCGGCCGCCCGGTAGGCCGCGGCCTCGTCCAGCGTCTCGTTCTCCAGCAGCGCCGCGGCCAGCGAGTCCAGCCTGTCCCGGTTCTCGCGCAGGAGGCGGCACGCCACCTCGTAGCACTCGTCGACGATGCGGCGCATCTCGCTGTCCACCGCGTCGAGCGTCGCGGGGGCCGCCGAGAGTCCGTACGTCTGCTGGGCATCACTCGGAATCGCCGTCAGCCTGCCCACCCTGTGGCTCATGCCCCAGCGGCCGACCATGCCGCGGGCCAGGTTGGTGACCTGTTCCAGGTCGCTCTCCGCACCCGTGGTGACCATGTCGAAGACCACCTGCTCGGCGGCCATGCCGCCGAGCGCACCGATGATCCGGCCGCGCAGATACTCCTCGGTGTACGAGTACTTGTCGGCGTCCGGCGTCGAGAGGGTGACGCCCAGGGCCCGGCCGCGCGGCACGATGGTGACCTTGCGGACCGGGTCGGCGCCCGGCTGGAGCATGCCGAGCAGGGCGTGTCCGCTCTCGTGGTACGCGGTCCTGCGGCGCTCCTCGTCCGACATGACCAGCGAGCGTTCCGCCCCCAGCTGGACCTTCTCCAGGGCGTCCGAGAGATCGGACTGCCTGACCTCGGACTGCCGGCGCTTGACGGCGAGCAGCGCGGCCTCATTGGCCAGGTTGGCGAGATCGGCGCCGGTCATACCAGGGGTCGTACCGGCCACCTGGGCCAGGTTCACATCCTCGGCGAGCGGGATCTGCCGCATGTGGATCTCCAGGATCGCTTCCCGGCCGCCCCTGTCCGGCGGGCTGACCGAGACGATCCGGTCGAAGCGGCCGGGCCGGGTGAGGGCGGGGTCGAGGATGTCGGCGCGGTTGGTGGCGGCAAGCACGACGACGCCCTCCGAACCGGAGAAGCCGTCCATCTCCGTGAGGATCTGGTTGAGCGTCTGCTCGCGCTCGTCGTGGCCGCCCATGCCGGAGCCGCCGCCGCGGGCCCGGCCGATGGTGTCGATCTCGTCGATGAAGATGATGGCGGGTGCGACCTTGCGCGCCTCCGCGAAGAGTTCCCGTACCCGGCTCGCGCCGACGCCGACGATCATCTCGATGAACTCGGAGGCCGATGCCGAGAAGAACGGCACCCCGGCCTCGCCCGCGACGGCCCGTGCGAGCAGTGTCTTGCCGGTGCCGGGCGGTCCCGTGAGGAGCACTCCCCCGGGCATGCGGGCGCCCATCTTCCGGTACGACTGCGGGTTCTTCAGGAAGTCCACGACGTCGTTGAGCTCGCCCTCGACCTCGTCGATCCCGGCCACGTCCTGGAAGGTGGTGCGCTTGCCGCCGTCCAGTTCGACGGGTTTGGGCGGGGCCTTGCGCCCGAAACCTCCCATCCCGCCGCCCATGCCCCGGGACATCCGCCGGGCGATGAATACCCAGAGCAGGACGAGCAGCAGCATCGGGGCCAGCGAGATCAGCAGATTGGCGAGGAAGCTGCGCTGCTGGACGACGGGCTCCGCGGTGACCGTGACACCGTCCTTGACCAGTTCGGCCCAGAGGTTGTCGTCCGCGAAGGCAGGCCGCTGAGTGACGAACTTGGTGAATGTCTTGTCGCTCCCCGGGACCTTCGCCTCCTTTTTGAGCTGCCCCTGGATGGCATCGCCCTTGGAGTAGATCTTGGAGACATTGCCCGAGGTGACCTGCTTGCTGAACTCCGTGTACGCGATCGTCCGCTCCTCCGCCCCGTTGAAGAAGGACAGCACCAGATTGGCGATCAGATAGACGGCGAGCGCGGCCAGCAGCAGTCCGCCCCAGCCCCCCGGCATCTTCCGGCCCGGCGGCGGAGGCGGCGGGGCGCCCTCGGAGCGCCATGGCTGATCGGTTCGGTCGCGGGGAGGTACGGGGGTGGTCACGCGCTCTCCTCTGCCGACGCCATTGAATGTGACATTAGATGAGAAACCGCCCCAAAGCCCCCTGTGGATCCATCCAGTGGGCCCACAGGGGGGAATCGAGGCCCGATGGATGACCCCTTCGCGAACTCCTTCCTCGGCCCCGCCACCTACGCCACGATCACAGGAACATGCGTGAGGGGCGCCCACCGATGGCGGGCGCCCCTCACGCAATGTCGTCGGGCGATCAGCCCATGAACTTCTTGAACTCGTCCGGCAGCTCGAAGCTCTTGTCCTCCTGCGCCGGCAGACCGAACGCGCCGCCCTGCGCCGCCGCCTGCTCGCGACGGGCCGCAGCTGCCTGCTCCTCGGCCTTGCGCTTCATCGGGTTGCCGCTCTTGCGCTTGCCCTTGGCCTGCTTGACCTGCTTCTTCTGCCGGCCGGGGCCGCCGCCCATGCCCGGCATCCCGGGCATCCCCGGCATGCCGCCGCCCTGAGCCATCTTCGACATCATCTTGCGCGCATCGAAGAACCGCTCCACCAGGTTCTTCACCGCGCTGACCTCGACACCGGAGCCCTTGGCGATACGGGCCCGGCGCGAGCCGTTGATGATCGTCGGCTCGGCGCGCTCCTTGGGGGTCATCGACTTGATGATCGCGGCGGTACGGTCCACGTCGCGCTCGTCGATGTTGTTGATCTGGTCCTTGATCTGCCCCATGCCGGGCAGCATCCCGAGCAGCTTGGAGATGGAGCCCATCTTCCTGACCTGCTCCATCTGGGCCAGGAAGTCGTCGAGCGTGAAGTCCTTGCCCTTGCTGGACGCCAGCTTGGAGGCCATTTTGGCGGCCTCTTCCTGGCTGAAGGTCTTCTCCGCCTGCTCGATCAGGGTGAGCAGGTCACCCATGTCGAGAATGCGGGACGCCATGCGGTCGGGGTGGAAGGCGTCGAAGTCCTCGAGCTTCTCACCGTTCGACGCGAACATGACCTGCTTGCCCGTGACGTGGGCGATCGACAGGGCCGCACCACCGCGGGCGTCACCGTCGAGCTTGGAGAGCACCACACCGTCGAAGCCGACGCCGTCGCGGAAGGCCTCGGCGGTGTTGACCGCGTCCTGGCCGATCATCGCGTCGACGACGAAGAGGATCTCGTCGGGGCTGACGGCGTCGCGGATGTCCGCGGCCTGCTGCATCAGTTCCTGGTCGATGCCGAGGCGGCCCGCGGTGTCGACGATCACGACGTCGTACTGCTTGGACCGGGCGTGCTCGATCGAGTCCTTGGCGACCTGGACCGGGTCACCGACGCCGTTACCCGGCTGCGGCGCGTACACCGCGACACCGGCGCGGTCGGCGACGACGCTGAGCTGGTTGACGGCGTTGGGGCGCTGGAGGTCACAGGCGACGAGCAGCGGGGAGTGGCCCTGGCCCTTGAGCCAGAGACCGAGCTTTCCGGCGAGGGTGGTCTTACCGGCACCCTGGAGACCCGCGAGCATGATCACGGTGGGCGGGTTCTTGGCGAACCGCAGCCGCCGGGTCTCGCCGCCGAGGATGCCCACGAGCTCCTCGTTGACGATCTTGACGACCTGCTGGGCGGGATTCAGCGCCTGGGAGACCTCGGCACCGCGCGCCCGCTCCTTGACGTTGCCGATGAAGGCGCGGACGACGGGCAGCGCCACATCCGCTTCGAGCAGGGCGATACGGATCTCGCGGGCCGTGGCGTCGATGTCCGCCTCGGACAAGCGGCCCTTGCCCCGGAGGTTCTTGAAAGTCGCACTAAGGCGGTCGGAGAGAGTATCGAACACGGCGCTCGTCGGTCCTCAGGGTCGGGGGCGGGGCAGGTCAGTCGTCCCCAAGGGTATCCGGACCCCGGGAATCGCAAAGCCTTCGCCCGGTTCTCATGGGCGGACAAGGCCTGTGGACGGCACAGCGACGCTCAACCCAGCGCCTTCTCGACCTCCCGGGCCACCTCCGCGGCCCGTACCTCGGGCAACGGCTCACCGTCCCTGTCCGTGACGTAGAAGGCGTCCACCGCGTTCGCACCCAGCGTCGAGACATGCGCGCTGCGCACCCGGACCTCGCACTGCTCCAGCGCCCGGCCGATCCGGTGCAGCAGTCCCGGGGCGTCCTGGGCCCGTACCTCCATCACCGTCGCCAGCTGTGAGCCGGCCGCCGCGACCGTCACCCTCGGTGGTGGGGCCTTCACCCCGCGCCGCCTCGGGTAGGCGGCCTCGCGTTCGGCGAGGCGGGCACAGATGTCCAGGGAGCCGTCCAGGGCGCGTACCAGGTCGGCGCGGAGGCGGGTGGCCTGCGGCAGGGAGCCGTACTCGGCCGCGACCCGCCAGCTGAGCAGTAGCAGGTCGGCAACATCGCCCTCGCCGAGCTCGGCGGGGAGCTCCACGGCTCGCAGATCGGCCGCTCGCACGGTGAGGCGGTGCAGGGCGAGGACGCCCGCCGCTGCGGGCAGCACGCCGGGGCGGTCGGGCAGAGCGATGAGGAGTTCGACGCCGACGGGTTCCGGTTCGCCGTCCTCGTTCCGGGTCTCGGTCTGAGCGTGCAGGGCGAGGACGGGTTCGCCGGTGCGCAGGGCCTCGATGGCGAGGCGTTCCTGTTCGGCACTGGGTGCGGCGGCGTCCGGCTTCTCCGGAGCCTGGCCGGCGAGCACGGCGGCAACGCGTTCGACGAGGTCGGCGACGAGGGAGGCGCGCCAGGTGGACCAGGCGGCGGGCCCGGTTGCGAGTGCGTCGGCCTCGGTGAGGGCGTGCAGGAGCTCCAGGGTGGAGGTGGTGCCGACCGCAGTGGCGACGGAGCGGACGGCCGCCGGGTCGTCGAGGTCCCGGCGGGTAGCGGTCTCGACGAGCAGCAGATGGTGGCGTACGAGGGTGGCGATGACGCCCACGTCGTGCTGGTCGAAGCCGATCCTGGCGGCCATGTCGCGGGCGATGGCCTCCCCGGCGACGGAGTGGTCGCCGGGCCGGCCCTTGCCGATGTCGTGCAGGAGTGCGGCGACGAGGAGGAGGTCGGGGCGGCCGACGCGGCGGGTGAGAAAGGAGGCGCGGACGGCCGCTTCGACGAGGTGACGATCGACGGTCCAGGTGTGGACGGGATTGCGCTGGGGGCGGCAGCGGACGTGTTCCCAGTCGGGGAGCAGCCGGTTGGTCAGTCCTTCGGCTTCGAGTGCTTCCCAGACGGGGACGGTGGCCTCGCCCGCGCCGAGGAGGGTGACGAGTTCCTCACGGGCCTCGGCGGGCCATGGCACCGGCAGCGGGCGCGCGGCGGTGGCGAGGTGGCGCACGAGGTGGCGGGAGAGCGGGAGTTCGCACTGGGCGGCGGCTGCGGCGGCCCGCAGCACGAGCACGGGGTCGCGTTCGGGGCGGGCGGAGCGGGCGAGGACGACTTCGCCGTCGGCCTCGACGACGCCTTCGGCGAGCGGGGTGCGTTCGGTGACGGCGGTCTTGCCGCCACCGAGAATCGCGCGCAGCCGGGGGCGCGCCGAGCGGGCGCGCAGGACGCGGTCGACCTCGCGCCAGGTGACGTCGGTTGCGTACGAGACGGTGCGGGCGGCCTCGTACACCTGGCGGAGCAGGGCATCCGCGTCGGGGAGGCCGATGGCGGTGGCAACCTGGTCCTGTTCCTGGAGGGCGAGGCGGTCGGTGGCGCGGCCGGTGGTGAGGTGGAGGGCGTCGCGGGCGTCGAGAAGGACGCGGCGGGCTTCGGCGAGGCCTTCGCGGGGGGCGTCGGCGACCCAGGAGGCGGCGACGGCGCGCAGGGCGGTGGCATCGCGCAGTCCGCCGCGGGCCTCCTTGAGGTCGGGTTCGAGGAGGAACTGGAGCTCGCCCCGGCGTTCGGCGCGTTCGCGGCAGAGGTCGTCGAGGGCGGGCAGGCGTTTAGGAGCCTGGTTGCGCCAGTCGGCGAGGATCGCGGTGCGCAGTGCGGCGACGAGGCCGGGGTCTCCGGCGACGGGCCGGGCGTCGAGCAGTCCGAGTTGGACCTTGAGGTCCCCGCCGGCCGTCCTGCGGGCTTCGGCGGCGGTGCGTACGGAGTGGTCGAGGTCGAGGCCGAGGTCCCAGACGGGGTACCAGATGCGGTCGGCGAGGGAGGCGATGGCTCCGGTGTCGGCGTTGCCGTTGTGCAGGAGCAGAAGGTCGAGGTCGCTGCGCGGGGAGAGTTCGCCGCGGCCGTAGCCGCCGACGGCGACGAGTGCGGCGCCGTGGACGCCGGTCTGTTCGGCCGCGGCGGTGAACAGCGCGGTGAGCCAGTCGTCGGTGAGCGATGCGAGGGCCGCACGGCGCGGCGGCCCGCACTGCGCCTTGTCCTGGAGGAGGCGCAGCCGGGCCGCCGCGTAGCCGCTGGGTTCCGGGTCTTCGGATTCGGTGGTCACTTCGGTGCTCGTCACCCGGCTGCCTTTCGTTTCGTCAACCGTCGGTCAGAGTGCGTCCGGGCCGCGTTCGCCCGTTCGTACCCGGATCGCGGTCTCGACCGGCACGCTCCAGACCTTGCCGTCACCGATCTTGCCGGTTCGGGCGGCCTTCACGACAACGTCGATGAGCTGTTCGGAGTCCTCGTCCTCGACGAGGACCTCGATGCGGATCTTGGGGACGAGGTCGACGGTGTACTCGGCGCCCCGGTAGACCTCGGTGTGGCCGCGCTGACGCCCGTACCCGCTGGCTTCCGTGACCGTGAGGCCCTGGATGCCGAAGGCCTGGAGGGCCTCCTTGATCTCGTCGAGCCGGTGTGGCTTCACGACTGCGGTGATGAGCTTCATGC
Organism: Streptomyces sp. NPDC002785; assembly: GCF_040295565.1. NCBI lineage: Bacteria > Bacillati > Actinomycetota > Actinomycetes > Kitasatosporales > Streptomycetaceae > Streptomyces > Streptomyces sp. NPDC002785. The sequence continues at coordinate 49,575 of NZ_JBEOVN010000004.1, forward strand.
GTCCACCCTCTTCGTCTGCGGCGTTGCCGTCGCGCCCGGTGCCGTCGCGGAGGCCGTACGCGGGGCCGCGCCGCCGCCCGCTCCGCTGAAGTCGTACGCGGTCTCGGCGTGCTCGACCTGGTCGATGCCGGAGATCTCGTCGTCCTCGTCGACCCGCATCCCGATCGTCTTGTCCAGAAGGAAGGCGAGGATCGCGGAGACGACCAGAGAGTACGCGAGGACGGCGAAGACACCGACGGCCTGCTTGCCGAGCTGGTCGAGACCGCCGCCGTAGAAGAGGCCCCGCGCCTTGGACTGGACGCCGCCGGTGGCGAAGAGGCCGACGAGGAGGGAACCGGCGACACCTCCGACAAGGTGGACGCCGACGACGTCCAGGGAGTCGTCGTAGCCGAACCTGTACTTCAGGCCGACGGCCATGGCGCACAGGACACCGGCGATGGCGCCGACCGCGATGGCACCGAGCGGGCTGACCGCTCCGCCGGACGGTGTGATGGCGACGAGACCCGAGACAGCACCGGAGGCCGCACCGAGGGTGGTGAAGGAGCCGTGGCGGAGCTTCTCGTAACCGAGCCAGGCGAGCATCGCGGCAGCGGCGGCGACCTGCGTGTTGACGAACATCACCGCGCCGACGCCGTCGTCGTTGCCGAGCCACGAGCCGGCGTTGAAGCCGAACCAGCCGAACCACAGGAGACCGGCGCCGAGCATGACGAGCGGCAGGCTGTGCGGCCGCATCGGGTCCTTCTTGAAGCCGACGCGCTTGCCGATGACGAGGATCACGCCGAGCGCCGCGGCACCGGCGTTGATGTGGACGGCCGTACCACCGGCGAAGTCGATGACGCCGAACTCGAAGAGCCGGCCGCCCGCGCCCCAGACCCAGTGGGCGACGGGGAAGTAGACAACGGTGACCCAGAGCGTGATGAACAGGGCCCAGGAGGTGAATTTGACCCGGTCGGCGAGGGCGCCGCTGATCAGTGCGGGGGTGATGACGGCGAACATCAGCTGGAAGACGGCGAAGACGTAGACGGGGATCGTGCAGCCGTCCCAGAGCTGGGTGATGCCGATCCCGCTGAGACCGACGTAGTCCGAGCTCCAGCCGATGACGGAGCCGATGTCGGTGCCGAAGGCGAGGCTGAAACCGTAGAGCACCCACAGGATCGTGACGATCCCGAGGCTGATGAAGCTCATCATCAGCATGTTGAGGGTGCTCTTGACGCGGACCATGCCTCCGTAGAAGAAGGCCAGGCCCGGGGTCATCAGCATCACCAGGGCGGAGCAGATGAGCATGAACCCGGTGTTGGCGGCAGACAGCGTCGGGGCGTCTGCGGCCGGCGTCGTGATGCCTGGGGGCATCGGCGTCTCCTCGTCGTCGGTGCGGCCGCGTGCGGGCGAAAGGCGCGGGACCACGTGCGGGACCACTGGGAAAAGGTGCGGGCCGGTTATGCGCCTTGAGATTCGCCCAGCACGGTTTCCGCCGATGCCGCACGGTGTTTCGCGACAGTGACGAAGGGGTCCGGTGTGTTACGTCCCGATGAACCGCCCGTGGCGTATCCGGGGCCGGGCCTGCTCTGCGGCCGGGACCGCATACGGCGCGGCTACGACTCTCCCGTACGGGAACGGCAACGTGAACCGGCCACGCCGACCACCCACTGACCTGGCATTGGGGGAGCCGAAGTCGGTCTGTGCGGGGTGGTCGCCGTGGCCGGGGCCTGGGGTGCGGCTCAGACCGCTTCTGCGGTCTCGGGCAGCTGCTCGGTGAGGAGATCGGTGAGCCTGGCCACTTCGGGAATGTCACCGAAGTCCCTGGCAGCGCTGTCGACGGTCTTGCGGAGCCGGTTGTTGACACGCTCGGAGCGGATCTTCCTGGCGAAGCGCAGCGCCTTCTCGGCCAGCACCGTGGACTGCTCGGGCTCGCGCTGGAGCAGATGGACGGTGGCGAGGCCGATCAGGTTGAGTGCGTACGACCGCTGGTGCTCGTCGTCCTCGCCGAAGAGCTGGATGGCCTTCTCCATGAGGGGTTCGGCGAGCGTGGCGTACGTGGGGCTGCGGCCCGCGACGTAGGCGAGGTCGCGGTACGAGTGGGAGTTCTCGCCGTTGAGCTCGGCCTCCGAGAAGAAGCGGATCCAGTCGGGTTCGGGCTCGCCGTCGATCCCTACGTCGAGGAAGGTGTCCTCCGCCATCCGGACAGCTCGTTTGCACTTGCTGGGCTGGCCCATGTTGGCGTACGCGCGAGCCTCCATCGCGTACAGCATGGCCTGGGTGCGCGGAGTGGCGCAGTCCCTGCTGCCGTACTGCGCGAGATGGATCAGTTCGAGGGCGTCGTCGGGCCGTCCGAGGTGGATCATCTGGCGGCTCATGCTGGACAGAACATACGAACCGAGCGGTTTGTCACCGGCCTCTTTCGAGGCGTGGAGCGCGAGGACGAAGTACTTCTGGGCGGTGGGCTGGAGGCCGACGTCGTAGCTCATCCAGCCCGCCAGCTCCGCCAGTTCGGCCGCACAGCGGAAGAGCCGCTTGGCCGTGGCCGCCGGCTGCGGTTCCTGCAGCAGGTCGGTGACCTCGTGGAGTTGCCCGACGACGGCTTTGCGGCGCAGTCCGCCGCCGCACTGCGCGTCCCACTGGCGGAACATCACGGTGGTGGACTCCAGCAGGTCGAGCTCGGGGCCGGAGAGCCGGGAGGGCCGACGGGCCGCGGCGGGCGACTCCGGCTGTGCAGGTCCGGTGGCGGCGACGGGCACCAGCCAGCGCTGCATGGGTTCGATCAAGGCGGGTCCTGCGGCGAGCGCGAGCGAGGAGCCGAGGAATCCGCGGCGGGCGAGCATGAGATCGCTGCGGGAGAACTCGCTGAGCAGGGCGACGGTCTGCGGGCCCGCCCAGGGCAGGTCCACACCGGACACGGATGGTGACTGGTGCGCGGAGCGCAGTCCGAGGTCCTCGATGGCGACGACGGAGCCGAAGCGCTCCGAGAAGAGCTCGGAGAGGATGCGCGGGATCGGCTCACGCGGCTGTTCACCGTCCAGCCAGCGCCGCACCCGGGAGGTGTCGGTGCTGATGTGGTGGGCGCCCATCTGGCGCGCCCGGCGGTTCACCTGCCGCGCCAGCTCGCCCTTCGACCAGCCGCTGCGCGCGAACCATGAGCCCAATTGCCCGTTGGGGCGCTTACCGGCATTTGTATCGCCTGCGCCGCTGCCACTCACTGGAACGCCCCCATCCTGCTGAATTCTGTCGCGCGAACCGCCGTCACATTGCCCTGATCCGGTGCCTCCCACACGGAGGTTGCACACGCTCGAACAGTGGAAATCGGATTGCCTCTGGCATACCCATGGGCGCACATACTTCCATGGTTCGCGTACCGACGGTAATCCTACGATCACCCTCTCCGCGAGGGCGATTACAGAAACGCCACCATTCGCCACCCCTTCGAATGAACGCCACCGTCGTCGAGCGCGATTCACTTGACACACGGCGATCAGCAGTGGACGCAGTGATGCACGGCGGGGCGCGTGGACCATGTCGCACGACCCCGAGCGCACCGGCGCGTCGCGGATCGACAGCGGCGACGGGGCGTAACGATTGCAGTCCGCGTCGTAACCACCGGCGAGTCGGACACGTTGGAGGGGGCATGGGCTTCACGATCGGCGGCATCCGCGAGATGCGCACCGGCTCACGGCGCCGCGGCCGTGCGGCCGAGTGCACAGCAGTGGCCGAGTACACAGGGCTGTGGGGCTGGGCCGTCGCGCCGGGAGCGCGGGCAGCGGCCGGCCGCTGTTCGTGCGGGGAGGCGAAGTGCCCCTCCCCCGGCGCCCATCCGCTGGACTTCGCCCCCGAGGTACCCGCCGGTGCCACGCTCGACGCGGCGGCGGACGCCTGGGCCCAGGCGCCGGGCGCCTCGATGCTGCTTCCGGTGGGCCGCACCTTCGACATCCTCGACGTCGCCGAAGCGGCTGGGCGCCGGGCCCTGGTCCGCATGGAGCGGATGGGGCTGCCGCTCGGCCCGGTCGCGGTGACACCGGCCGGGCGGGCGCAGTTCTTCGTGGCCCCGGGGGCCGCCGCCGAGCTTCCGCAACTGCTGTACCGGATGGGCTGGGACGACGCGGGCCTGGATCTGCGGGCGCTGGGGCCCGGCTGCCACGTCACCGCCCCGCCGTCCGACGAGGGCGGCCTGGGCCCGGTCCGGTGGCTGCGCCCGCCGATGCTGGACACGGCGGCCGCGCCGCCACAGGCGCGGCTGCTGCTGGGCACGCTGGCGTACAGCTGCCATCGCGCACCCCTCTGCGGCTGAGCCGCCACCGCTTTCACGCAAAGAGCCCGACCGCAGTTGCATCATGCGGCCGGGCTCTTTGCGCGCGGGGCTCAGTCTCCGATCAGGGCGTCCACGAACGCCTCCGGCTCGAACGGAGCCAGGTCGTCCGGTCCCTCGCCGAGACCGACCAGCTTCACCGGTACGCCCAGTTCGCGCTGGACGGCGATGACGATGCCTCCCTTGGCGGTGCCGTCCAGCTTGGTGAGCACGATGCCGCTGATGTCGACGACCTCGGCGAACACCCTGGCCTGCACGAGACCGTTCTGTCCGGTCGTGGCGTCGAGGACGAGCAGAATCTCGTCGAGCGGTCCGTGCTTCTCGACGACGCGCTTGACCTTGCCGAGCTCGTCCATGAGCCCGGTTTTGGTGTGCAGCCGTCCCGCGGTGTCGATGAGGACGACATCGGCGCCCTCGGCAATACCTTCCTTCACCGCGTCGAAGGCGATCGACGCCGGGTCGCCGCCCTCGGGTCCGCGCACGGTGCGGGCGCCGACGCGCTCCCCCCAGGTCTGCAGCTGGTCGGCGGCGGCGGCCCGGAAGGTGTCGGCCGCACCGAGCACGACGCTGCGGCCGTCGGCGACGAGCACCCGGGCCAGCTTGCCGGTCGTGGTGGTCTTGCCGGTTCCGTTGACGCCGACGACCATCACGACACCGGGGGTGTCGACACCGCTCTCCGTCTTGACCACGCGGTCGAAGTCGGTGCCGAGCAGGGTGAGGAGTTCCTCGCGCAGCAGCGAGCGCAGCCCTTCGGGGGTACGGGTGCCGAGAACGCGGACGCGTTCACGGAGCCGCTCCACCAGTTCCTGGGTAGGCGCGACGCCGACATCGGCGGTGAGGAGGGTGTCCTCGATCTCCTCCCAGGTGTCCTCGTCGAGGTTGTCGCGGGACAGGAGCGTGAGCAGCCCCTTACCGAGGGAGTTCTGCGAGCGGGCGAGCCGGGCGCGCAGCCGCACCAGACGGCCCGCGGTGGGCTCGGGCACCTCGATGGCGGGGGCGGCGGGCGCCTCCGGCTCGACGGCCTCGGGGGCCTCCTTGGCGGGAGCCTCGGCCGAAGGGGGACCGACCTCCTCGATGGTGCGGCGCGGTTCCTCGCGCGGCGTCTCGGCTTCCTCGCCGACATGGGGCTCGGCGGGAGGAGTGATGGTCGGCGTGCTCGACGGCGCCGGGGGCAGCTGCTTCTTCTTGCGGCTGCTGACCACGAGCCCGCTGATCACGCCGACCGCGACCAGGGCGATGACTACAGCAAGGATGACGAATTCCATAACCCACCCAGTATCGGTCACGTCCGCCCGCGGGGGACGCCCCGAAGGATCACTCCCGTATCCCGATGGGCGTTATGCACCTTTTGGCGGTAAAGGTACGAACCTGCCCATGGAGACCCACGATCTCGAACCCGTTCCCGACAGCGAGCGCACCGGCCGGGTTCGGAACCTCTTCCCCACCTGGGCCTGCGCGAATCCGACCGCGCCGCCGCTCACCATGGGCGCGGGTCTCACCATCTTCAACGGGCCGAACTTCTGGCAGGCGCCGGCCGCCCTGGTCGCGGCACCGCACCGATGGCACCGACGGCCTCCGTGATGGCGGTCGCCACGCCGGGCCCGGCCGTCACCCAGGATCCGGCCTCGCCCATCGGCCCCCTGCTGCCGAGCTGGTTCTCGGTGCCGTATCCGCTGATCGCCGTGGTCGGCCTGGTGCCGATCAATGCAATGCCGATGCATTCGGCCGGTTTCACCACGCAGACGCCGGGATTCACAATCCCCCGCGCGCGGGCGGTCGGGGCGAATGCCGCCATCAGTCTGTTTCTGGGCTCATTGCCGATGACGACGGCTGCAGGCTTCCTGGATTCCTTCGTCTCTTTTCCGATGCTGCTCCCGGTGACGTTCTCGGCGTGGATCGGAGTCTTCGGTCTGGATCAACTGCGGCCACTGCCGCCGCCTCCGCCGCGCTTTACGCGACCCTGCGGCGTCCCGCCGAACGGGGCCGGTCCGGAAGCGTCGCACCCCTACTTTTCTGACGCCACGTCAGCTAATGTCCCGCCTCGCCGAGTCCGTCCGACGAAGGGGACGAGTGTCATGGCCTTCACAGTGGTCCGGTTCAATCTCGCCGATCCCGATGCCACCCCCGAGTCGCTCTCGGCCCGGTACCGCGCCGCGCTGGAGATGGCCGCGTACGCCGACGAGCACGGCATCGACACCGTGCAGACCGAGGAGCACCACGGCGCCGCCAACGCCTGGCTGCCCTCCCCCTTCGTCTTCGCGGGCTCGGTCTTCGGCGCCACCCGCCGGATCGCGGTCACCGTCTCGGCGATCATCGGCCCGCTGCACGATCCGTTGCGGCTGGCCGAGGACATCGCGGTCCTGGACCTGCTGAGCGCGGGCCGGCTGGTCACGGTGGCGGGGATCGGCTACCGGCCCGAGGAGTACGAACGGGCGGGCGTGGAATGGGGCAGACGCGGCCGGCTCCAGGACGAGCTTCTGGAAACGTTGTTGCAGGCGTGGACCGGGGAGCCGTTCCCGTACCGGGGCCGTACGGTCCGGGTCACGCCACGCCCGTACACCCAGCCGCATCCGCCGCTGCTGGTGGGCGGCAGCTCGCGGGCGGCGGCGCGGCGGGCGGCGCGGTTCGGGCTGCCGTTCTTCCCGAGCGCGCATCTGCCGGAGCTGGAGGCGTACTACCACCAGCAGCGGGCGGAATTCGGGACGGACGGCTTCTGCATGATGCCGTCCGCCGGGACGCCGCTGCTGCATGTATCCGAGGACCCGGACCGGACCTGGGCGCAGTACGGCGAGCACTTCCTGCACGAGGCTCGTACGTACGCCTCCTGGCAGTCCAAGGACATCCGCTCGGCCGTGCGTTCGGCGGCGACGACGGTGACGGAGCTGCGGGACGAGGGGGTCTACCGGATCATCACGCCGGACGAGTGCGCGGGGCCGGCCGGGGAAGCGGGCAGCCTGGTGCTGCATCCGCTGTGCGGGGGGATGCCGGTCGAGGAGGGGTGGCGCAGTCTGCGGCTGTTCTGCGAGGCGGTAGCGCGCTGACCCGGCCCGCAAGGAACTGCCCCGGCGCGCGGGTGCGGGCCGGGGCATTCCGTGGTCGAGGAGAGGGGCAGCGGGGATTAGCCCATCTCCTCCAACGCCTTGCCCTTGGTCTCCTTCACGAACTTGAGCACGAAGGGGATCGAGAGCGTGGCGAAGCATGCGTAGATGATGTACGTGCCCGACAGGTTCCAGTCGGCGAGGCTCGGGAAGCTCGCGGTGATCGCCCAGTTGGCGATCCACTGTGCGGACGCGGCGACGCCGAGCGCGGCGGCGCGGATCTTGTTCGGGAACATCTCGCCGAGGAAGACCCAGACAACGACACCCCACGACAGGGCGAAGAAGAGCACGAACACATGGGCCGCGGCGAGCGCCACGATGCCCTGGGTGTGGGGCAGCTTGCCGTCGACCAGGGGGGCCGAGAAGGCCCAGGCCTCGAAGGCGAGTGCGATGGCCATACCGGTGGAGCCGACCAGCGCGAGCGGCTTGCGCCCCACTCGGTCCACCAGCACCATCGCGATCACGGTGCCGATGATGTTGATGATCGACGTGGTGAACGAGTAGAGGAACGAGGCCGACGGGTCGATGCCGACGGACTGCCAGAGCGTCGCCGAGTAGTAGAACGCCACGTTGATACCGACGAGTTGCTGGAAGACCGAGAGACCGATGCCGACCCAGACGATCGGCAGGAAGCCGAAGCGGCTGCCGAGCAGGTCCTTGAACTTGGATTTGTGCTCACGGTGCATGGCCGTCTCGATCTCGGCCACCCGGACGTCGAGGTCGACGTTCTTGCCCTCGACCTCCTCGAGGATCCGCCGGGCCCGGTCCTTCTTGCCGACCGAGATCAGGAACCGCGGCGACTCCGGAATCGCGAGCGACAGGAGCCCGTACAGGACGGCGGGGACGACCATCACGCCGAGCATCCACTGCCAGGCCTCGAGGCCGCCGATCTTGCCGCGCTGATCTCCGCCGGCGAGCTGCAGAATGCCGTAGTTGACCAGCTGGGAGATGGCGATGCCGATGACGATCGCCGCCTGCTGGAAGGAGCCGAGCCGGCCGCGGTAGGCGGGCGGCGAGACCTCGGCGATGTACGCCGGGCCGATCACCGAGGCCATACCGATGGCGAAGCCGCCGATGATGCGCCACATCGCCAGGTCCCAGAGCGCGAACGGGAGCGCGGAACCGACGGCGCTGATGGTGAAGAGCACGGAGGCGATCTGCATGCAGCGGATACGACCGATGCGGTCGGCGATGCGCCCCGCCGTGGCCGCACCGATCGCACAGCCGATCAGGGCGATGGCGATGACCTGGGCGAGCGTTCCCGAGCCGATGTCGTACCGGCTGCGGATCGCCTCGACGGCGCCATTGATGACGGAGCTGTCGTAGCCGAACAGGAAGCCACCCATCGCAGCGGCTGCCGTGATGAAGATGACATGGCCGAGGTGTTCCGGATGGGCCTCTCGGGCTCCGGACGCCGGTCCCTGCGCTGCGCTGGTCACATGTACTCCTGATGCCTGGCCGCGTCGTCAGGTGTGGGGGGCGAGCTCTTGTGGGGGAGCGAGCTCTTCCAAGTGGCGCATAACTTCTCGATTGTCACCACTTGAACGTAAAGACGACGCTGCAGAGACTATGCGTTCAAGTTTCGAAGTCAAGATGGCATATCTGACACATATCTACCCAGCAGCGCCCAAAAGGGGCATTGAAGTGTTGAAGATTGAGTAAAGGGACTCAGCGCAGCCGCTGGCTGATGACCTTGGAAACGCCGTCGCCCTGCATCGAGACGCCGTACAGCGCGTCGGCGACCTCCATCGTCCGCTTCTGGTGCGTGATCACGATCAGCTGAGAGCTCTCCTGGAGCTCCTCCATGATCCGGATCAGCCGCTGCAGATTGGTGTCGTCGAGCGCCGCCTCGACCTCGTCCATCACATAGAACGGACTCGGCCTGGCCTTGAAGATCGAGACCAGCAACGCCACCGCCGTGAGTGAGCGTTCCCCGCCGGACAGCAGCGAGAGCCGCTTGACCTTCTTGCCGGGCGGCCGGGCCTCGACGTCCACACCGGTCGCGAGCATGTTGTCCGGGTCGGTCAGGATGAGCCGCCCCTCGCCGCCCGGGAAGAGCCGTGAGAAGACACCCTCGAACTCACGGGCCGTGTCCCGGTACGCCTCGGTGAACACCTGCTCGACCCGCTCGTCGACTTCCTTGATCACCTGTATCAGATCGGCCCGGGTCTTCTTCAGGTCTTCGAGCTGCTCGGAGAGGAACTTGTGCCGCTCCTCCAGCGCGGAGAACTCCTCCAGGGCAAGCGGATTCACCTTTCCGAGTTGCTGATACGCCCGTTCGGCCGACTTCAGCCGCTTCTCCTGCTCGGCCCTGACGAACGGCTTCGGCAGGTTGCGCGGGTGCTCCGGGTCCTGAGGCAGCTCCTCGCCCTCGGCGGCCGGTGACGGCGGTACGAGCTGGTCGGGGCCGTACTCGGCGGCCAGCCCGGCCGGCTCGACGCCCAGCTCCTCCAGCGCCTTCGCCTCCAGCTGCTCCATCCGTAGCCGCTTCTCGGCACCGAGCACCTCGCCGCGGTGGACGGAGTCGGTGAGCTTGTCCAGCTCGTTCTTGAGCTCGCGGCCCCGGGTGCGCTCGGCCGCCAGCTCCCGCTCCCGCTCCGCCTTGGCCGCCTCGGCCGCGACCCGCTCCTGCTCGGCCCGTACGACGGACACCTCGACATGGGCCAGCAGCTGACGGGCGCCGGACGCGACGGCGGAGGCCACCGCCTCCTCGTGCCGCAGTCTGGCGCGGCGCTGCTCGGCGCGGGCACGTGCCTCGCGTTCGGCGCGGGCGCCACGGTCGAGGGAGTCCGCGCGGCCCGCGAGTCCCTTGACCCGCTCCTCATGGGTACGCACCTGGAGGCGGGCCTCCATCTCGGCCTGGCGGGCCTTGGCACCGTCGGCGGCGAGCCGGTCGCGTACGGAGGTGTCCGGCTCCTCCTCGACCGGCATCTCCTCGGCGACCAGCAGCCGCTCGGCCAGTTCCTCGGCCTCCCCCGTCGCCCGCTCCAGCGCCTCCTGGGCACGGGCGGCGGACGCGGTCATCCGCTCGGCCTCGCCCGCGGCGCCACGGGCCTGCCCGGCGAGCCGCCCGAGCTGCTGGGCCACCCCGGACTTCTCCCGCTCGGCGGCCCGGCGCCGCTCCCCCAACTCCTCGACCAGCCCGGCGCTCGCGCTGCGCCGCTCCCCCGCGAGCCGCTGCGCCTCGGTCAACTCCGCGCACTGCACGGCCAGTTCCTCCAACTGGGCGGCGGCCTCGTCGACCGATGCCTGCACTTCGAGGAGGGTCGGTGCCCCGGCGGAACCGCCGTGCGCGAAGTGGGCCGACAGGACGTCCCCCTCGGCGGTCACGGCCGTCAGCTCCGGGTGTACCGCGACGAGATCCTCGGCATCCTCCAGGGTGCCGACGACCACCATGTCCCGCACCAGCCTCCGTACGGAGCCCACCAGTTCGACGGGCCCCCGGACGAGGTCGGCCACTGCGGGCGGACCTCCGGCGGGCGCTCCGGCCACATCGACCCCACCGGTATCAGAGTCACCACCAGCACCACCGTGATCAGGCACCCCACCCCACACCCCGCCCAGCAGCAGCGCCGCCCGCCCCGCGTCCTGCTTGCGCAGCAGCCGGATCGCTTCCGCTGCCGTGGCCTGGTCCGTCACCGCGACCGCGTCCGCCGCCGCGCCCAGTGCCGCCGCCACCGCCACCTCGTGTCCCGGCGCCACCGTCAGGAGTTCCGCGGCCGGGCCGAGCAGGCCCGACAGGCGGTCTCGCGCGCCGAGCAGCGCGCCGGTGCCGTCCTTGCGGCGCAGGCCGAGGGCAAGTGCCTCGTGGCGGGCCGCGACCGCCGCCCGCTTCCGTTCGGCAGCGGTGGCGGCCTCCCGGGCCGCGGAGAGTGCCGCCTCCGCCTCCGCGAGTTCCCGCTTGGCGGCGTCGTGCCGCTCACCCAACTCCACGTCGCCCGCGTCCAGGCCCTCGACCTCGGCCTTGAGCTGTTCGTACTCCTCCTGGGCGGCGACCGCCCGCTCCTGCGCCTCGTCGCGGGAAACGGCCAGCCGGTCGATCTCGGCCTGGGCCGAACCGGCCCGGCTGCGGGCCGCGTTGACCTGTCCGTTCAGCCGGGCGAGTCCCTCGCGGCGGTCCGCGATGGCCCGGGCGGCGTCCTTGAGCCTGCGCTCCTCGGCCGCCAACTCCCGTTCCAGATCGGCGCGATGGGCGGAGGTGTCCTCCAACGCGTGTTCAGCCGCCTCCAGTGCGGCCTCCAGCTCCGCCTCCTGCTCTCGGATGCGGGCGGCCTCCCGCTCCATGCTTTCGGGGTCCCTGAATCCCGTGCCGCGCCGCTCCTCCTCGGGCGCGGCACCGGCGCTCTTCACCCGGGCATCGGCCAGCGAGATCGTGCCGCGCACCCGTTCGGCCAGCTGCGACAGCTCGTACCAGGTCTGCTGGGCCCGCTGGAGCCGCGGCGCCAGCCGCCGTACCTCGTCCTCCAGCTCCGCCTCTCGCGCCAGGGCCGCCCTGCGCTCCGCCTCCGTGGCCTCCCTGCGCTGCTTGAGCGCCGCTTCGTCGGCGATCTCGCTGCGCAGCGCGGTGTGCAGCCGCACCAGGTCGTCGGCGAGCAACCGCAGTCTGGCGTCGCGCAGGTCGGCCTGGATGACGGCGGCCCGGCGCGCCACGGCCGCCTGCCGGCCCAGAGGCTTCAGTTGCCGTCGCAGCTCGTCGGTCAGGTCCTGGACACGGGCCAGATTGGCCCCCATCGCGTCGAGTTTCCGCAGCGCCTTCTCTTTACGCTTGCGGTGCTTGAGCACACCCGCAGCTTCCTCGATGAATGCGCGCCGCCCCATCGGATCGGCATGGAGTACGGAGTCCAGCCGGCCCTGGCCGACGATGACATGCATCTCGCGGCCGATACCGGAGTCCGAGAGGAGTTCCTGGATGTCCAGGAGCCGGCAGGTGTCGCCATTGATCTGGTATTCGCTGCCGCCATTGCGGAACATGATCCGAGTGATCGTCACTTCGGCGTACTCGATGGGCAGTGCGCCGTCGGAATTGTCGATGGTCAGCGATACTTCCGCCCGCCCGAGCGGCGGCCGCCCGGTGGTACCGGCGAAGATCACGTCTTCCATCTTGCCGCCGCGCAGGGATTTGGCACCCTGCTCCCCCATGACCCAGGAGAGCGCATCCACCACATTGGACTTGCCCGACCCATTGGGACCGACGACGCACGTGATGCCGGGTTCGAACCGCAGCGTCGTGGCGGAGGCGAACGATTTGAAACCACGCAGGGTCAGGGCCTTGAGGTGCACGCCGCCGGACTCTACCTTTCGCTCTCGGTTTCGCTGATGAAGGTGCAGGGCACATCAGACGGTAAGGCAAGGGGCATAAGCCCGCGGCGGGTCACACACAGGTCCGAGCGGAAAAGAAAGAAGGGACGCCGAAGCGCCCCTTGTAAATCGTGTGCCTTGTGCGGTGTTGCGTGTGTGGTGTTGCTGGTGCAGCGCATGACGGATCAAGGACATGTCACGGTGGTGACAGATCAAGAGCAGTGATCTGCAATGATCCGGCGACGATCCGGGAGATGATCTCGGACGGCTGACGCGGACAGCCCGACCGGCCCTGGGGGCCATCGGTCAGGTCAGCGCGGGTTCCGCCTGAGGAACGTCGATGTCGATGCTGTCGAGCAGCGACTCTTGGTGCTGGGCGGCGGCATTGAGTGCGTCGTTCTCGTCCTGAATCCGTACAAGCTCGGATTCGAGGTCCTGGACGCGCTGCTGGAGCCGTCGCATCTCGGCGAGGAGTCGCGGGTCGGAACCGCCGACGTAACCGAGAAGCGCCTTTGCCATGATGGATGGTCCTCCACACTGAGTGACCGACCGATGCGGTGTGGGTCGTGAGGGAATCGCACCCGCGGTGCTCGGCAGTGCTCTGTATTCACTGCTGTTCTGCTGCCAAACAGCTCTGCCAAACAGCTAAGGTGCGCGGGGATTTCAGCGTCTCACCAAAAAGTTTGACGGTCAACACGATCACGCCCTGTAGAGGCGGGGGCCCGGGGGCGCGCGGCTCGACGATCATGCGGCGCGACTCTCCTGCGGGACCCTCGGGGGGCGTGGAGATCATCCTTACTGCCGCAGCCTGGCACGCCAACCGAATCTTGGCAACCACCTGGTCATTCCGCAGGTCATTTCATGTGTACGCAGATGAGCGCCCACCCCGTCACCCCGCGCCGCCCGTCGAACACGGTCCGAACACAGCCCCCTCGATGGAGCCGGACCGAGCCCGGATCAACGGATCGCGAAGCCTTCGTATCCGCCGCGCGGGGTGTCCCAGATCTCAGTAACTCCGTCAACGCGCCCGGGTGTGTCGGCCGAGCGCAGCCATTCCAGCAGGCGGTGGCAATTCTCACGTTGGCCCTCGGCGACGACCTGCACCCTGCCGTCGTCGAGATTGAGGGCGAATCCGGTGAGGCCACCGATCTCCAGAGCGTTTGCCCTGGTGAACCAGCGAAACCCTACTTGCTGTACTCGGCCGCGCACCCAGGCGGTGAGTCGTACATCTTCGTTCATGCCCGAACGCTAACCGGCCAATTGCTCTCGGAACACTTCCTGCCGATAGGGCATGGGCTACAGTCCCGTCGCAAATGCTTCACCCCATCGGGTGAAGCAGGTTGACGTCGAGAGCGACGTCCAGACCATCGGAAGGGCTCAGTGGATGGGACGCCATCGACGCTCCGCCGCAGCTCCTGCCGCTGAGTACCCGGCGGCGGGGGACACGGGTCGGCACCGGAGCGCGCGCCGCGGGAGGCGGTCCGGGACACCTGTTCGTACGGGACTGATCGGCGCGTCCGCGGCCCTTGCCGTGGGAGCCGTGGCGGTCGCCTCGGGTCTGCTGCCCGGCGGCGACACCCACACGGTCGGCGGTGGCACGGCTGCCGACCAGGTGCGTACCAAAGGGGCCCCGGATCTGCTGACCCGGGGCGGCTCCACCACCGCCCCTGCCGGCCGCGGCGTCGGGCGTGCCGACGGCCCGACGAAGGCGGAGTCCCCCACCGGATCCCCGTCGTCCGCCTCCCCGTCGTCCGGATCCCCGTCGAAGAAGTCCGAACCGGCCGGACAAGCGAAGCCGTCCGAGTCCGCGACGGCGTCCGAGTCCGCTGCGGCGGAAGCCGGGAGGAGCACCGGCCCGGCCGCGGTCGAGAAGTCGTCGGCCGCACCGACGGCCGCGGCCTCCACTCCGGCCGCCCGCAAGTCCGCCGAGCCGACGCCGGCCGCCGTCGGCTCCGCGCAGGCCGCTGTGCTCGCCCTGGTCAACCAGGAGCGCGCGAAGGTCGGCTGCAGCCCGGTGACGGCCAGGGCCTCGCTGGCCTCGCTGGCCCAGGACTTCAGCGACGACATGGCTGCCCGCGGCTTCTTCGACCACACCGACCCCGATGGCCATTCCCCCTGGGACCGTGCCTCGAAGGCCGGCGTGCAGGGGCTCGGCGGCGAAAACATCGCCCGCGGCCAGGCCGACGCACAGGCTGTGATGGACTCCTGGATGAGCAGCGACGGCCACCGGGCAAACATTCTCAACTGCGACTACAAGACGCTCGGCGTCGGCGTGCACTTCGGTGCGGGCGGCCCCTGGTGGACCCAGGACTTCGGCTTCTGAGCACTACGCACGCCCACTCGGAGAAAGCGCACCCCAGCGGTGAGCGCTGTGCGGGCGTACGCTGGTCGTCATGGACGAGACCACCCGTCTGGACGCGCTCGCTTTCGACGTGTTCTCCAGGCAGTGCCCCTCACGCGGCACCCTGGAGCATGTCACCGGGCGCTGGGGCAGCCTGACGCTGGGAGCGCTGTACGAGGGCAGCTTCCGCTTCAACGAGCTCCGTCGCCGGGTCGACGGGGTGAGCGAGAAGATGCTCTCGCAGACGCTCCACGCCCTGGAGCGGGACGGTCTGGTCCACCGCGAGGCCCAGCCGACCAATCCGCCACGCGTCGACTACGAGCTGACGCCCCTGGGCCGACAGGTCGCCGAGCGGCTGCTCGGACTGATCGAGCTCGTCGAGGGCCGGATGCCCGAGGTGCTCCAGGCCCGTGACCGTTACGACGAGGCCCACCCGGGCCCGGAAGTCCGGGACGGGGAAGCCGCGCGCGGCGATCGCTGGCAGCGCGGGCAGAAATAGCTGGAGCGGTTCATCCACGGGCGACGGCGCATCGGCGTACCGCAGCGGTGGCAGGGCTCGCCCTCTCGTCCGTACGCGTCGAGCGAGCGGTCGAAGTAGCCGGACTCGCCGTTCACATTGACGTAGAGGCTGTCGAAGCTGGTGCCGCCCTGGTCGAGCGCCGCGTTCATCACGTCGCGGACATGGCCCAGCAGCTCGGCCGACTTGGGGCGGGTGAGGGTCGCGGTCGGCCGGTCGTAGTGCAGCTTGGTGCGCCAGAGCGCCTCGTCCGCGTAGATGTTGCCGACTCCGCTGATCAGCGACTGGTCGAGCAGGGCGCGCTTGACCGTCGTACGGCGCAGTCGCAGGGCCGTGTGGAAGGCCACGTCGTCGAAGGCCGGGTCCAAGGGATCGCGGGCGATGTGCGCGATGGTGTCGGGCAGCCCGTCCGTGCTGTCGGCGGCGCATTCGTGGAGAGAGAGCCCGCCGAAGGTCCGCTGGTCGACGAAGCGCAGCTCGGTGCCGAGCGAGTCGTCGAAGCGGATGCGGACGCGCAGATGCTTCTCGTCGGGGGTGTCCTGCGGCTGTACGAGCAGCTGGCCGCTCATGCCGAGGTGGCCCAGCAGCGAGCTGGACGCATCGTTCAGCGGCACCCAGAGGTACTTGCCGCGGCGCATGGCCGTTCCGAGGCGGGCACCGCCGAGTCGGGCCGCGAAGTCCACACCGCCCGCAAGATGGCGGCGGACCGCACGCGGGTGCAGCACCTCGACGTCACCGACCGTGCGGCCGGTGACCCAGCGCTCAAGACCGCGTCGTACGACTTCGACCTCGGGCAGCTCGGGCACGGTGTCGCTCCTGAAGAAGTGGACTGGAGAGATGAAAAGAATATCCGGGCAGGAAAAACCCCTCGGTGCACAGGGCACCGAGGGGTTCTCGGGTCAGGCCGGAGCGACGTCCGTGGACGGCGACGGGTCGGCAGGGGTGTCGGCGGCCCCTCCGGCGGCAGCGGCCTTCGCCGCAGCCTCCCGCGCTTCCGCGGCGGCGCTGATCTCGCGCCAGGCGGACTCCGCCGCCTGCTGCTCCGCTTCCTTCTTGCTACGGCCGGTGCCGGTGCCGTACGAGACACCACCGACGCGAGCAGCAGCAGTAAAGGTCTTCTCGTGGTCCGGGCCGCTCTCTGTGACGAGGTACTCGGGGACACCGAGGCCCTCGCTCGCAGTGAGTTCCTGGAGGCTGGTCTTCCAGTCCAGGCCGGCGCCGAGGTTCGAGGACCTGTCGATCAGCGGGTCGAAGAGCCGGTGGACCAGCTCCGAGGCCGCGCTGAGACCCTGGTCGAGGTAGACCGCGCCGATCACCGCTTCAAGGGTGTCGGCGAGGATGGACGCCTTGTCCCTGCCGCCCGTGCCCTCTTCACCGCGGCCGAGCCGGATGAAGGAGCCGAGTTCGAGGCCACGGCCCACTTCCGCAAGTGCACGCGAGTTGACCACCGCGGCCCGCAATTTGGCCAGCTGGCCTTCGGGCAGGTCGGGGTGGGTGCGGTACAGCGTGTCCGTGACCACCAGGCCGAGCACCGAATCCCCGAGGAATTCGAGCCGCTCGTTGGTGGGCAGACCGCCGTTCTCGTATGCGTACGAACGATGGGTCAGCGCACGCACCAGAAGGGCGGACTCGAGGTGATACCCGAGCCGCCCTTCCAGAAGCGTGTGGGACGAGGCTGTGTTGACGTTGTCTGCCTGCTTCTTGGCGTTGGACAACTCAGACATCGGGCCTCTCACCAGCCGCTCAGACCTCGAGGACCTGGCGCTTGTTGTACGTGCCGCAGCTGGGGCACGCGATGTGCTGCAGCTTCGGCTCCTGGCAACGCTCACACGAAACCAGGGTGGGGACCGCAGCCTTCCACTGCGACCGGCGGTGGCGCGTGTTGCTGCGCGACATCTTCCGCTTCGGAACAGCCACGGCTACTTCTCCTGCTTCTCGTCGACGCCCGCTTCGGCGCCGCCCATGTTGTCCTTCTCGCCGTCCTGAACGGTGTCGGCGAGTCCTTGCAATGCCGCCCAACGGATGTCCACGGCATCGTGGTGGTGACCGGGGTTCTCGTCCAGCCTGATTCCGCATTCGGAACACAGACCGGCACAGGACTCCCGGCACACCGGCTGCATCGGCAGTGCGAGCACCACCGCATCGCGCAGCACTGGTTCGAGGTCGAACAGGCCGTCCTCGATGAAGAGCCTGTCCTCGTCGTCCTCGGCGTCGTCGGCCGGTTCCGCCTTGCTGCTGCGGCCCCGGTCATCGGCGTCAGGGTGCGAGAACATCTCCTGAAAGTCCGCCGCAACCTCTTGGTGCAGCGGCTCCAGACACCTTACGCACTCCCCCTCGGCCGACGCACGGGCGGTGCCTGTGACAAGCACCCCCTCCATGACCGATTCGAGACGGAGGTCCAGCTCCACGGGTGTGCCTTCCGGCACACCGATGACCCCGTCGATGCCGAGGGCAGGTGAACCGGGTGCGTCCACCGTGCGGGTCAGCCGCTGGAGGGCACCGGGACGCCGACCCAGCTCGTGCGTGTCGAACACGAGGGGGTTTCGGTGGTCGAGGTGGCCGTTCAGGGCTTTTCCTGCTTTCGAAATCATGTGCATCGTGCATCGTGGGGAGGGCCGACCGGATTCGGATTCGAAACGGGCAGCCGGGATCGCAGACATACGCGCGACCGAAGAGCCAGGATACTGGACGCGCCGCCCAGCTCCCAATCCGGTCCACCCGGCCCCTGGACCGCCCGGTCAGCGCTCCTGTTCGTACCGGCGGAGCTGGTCCAGGTCGATCATGCTGGTGTCGAACAGACTGGTCTCGTCGAGGGCGCTCTCGCCCTGCGGCTGGAGCGCCTGCTGGGGCTGCATGGGCTGCTGCTGCCAGCCGTCGTACCCCTGGACCGGGACCTGGGCCTGGCTCTGGTCGTAGCCCTGCTGCTGATAGGCGGCGTACGGGTCCGGCTGCTGCTGGTACCCGTAGACGTCCTGCTGCGGCTGCTCCTGGTACGCGTACGTCTCCGCGTAGCTCGGCTGGGCCTGGGCGGGGAAGTGCGGCTGAACCTGCTGGTGCACCGGCTGCGGCTCCGGGGTGGCGATCTCGGCGAGGCCGGCCCAGTGGTCCTCGTCGCTCATGTGCCCCTGGTTGCCGACCGCGTCCTGGGCGGCCACGTGCGCGCCGAGTTCATCGGTGGCCACCCGGCCGTGCAGCTTCTGCCGGCCGCGGCCGACCGCCTCCAAGGTCTTGGCGAGCACGGCCTCGAAAGCGCCGAGCTTCGTGTCGACGTACTCGTCCGCACGGCGCTGGAGCGTGGCCGGGTCGGTGCTGCGCTCGGGGGCCTCGGCGAAGTCCGGGTCCTCGTATCCCTGCTCGTCGAAGGCCTGACCGCGGCCGAGGAGCTTCTCGCGGCCCCGGTCGACGGAGCCGATGGTCTTGGTGAGGACGACCTCGAAGTTGGCGAGCTTGCTGTCCACGTACTCGTCGGCCTCGGCACGGACCTCCTCGGCCTCCCGGCGGGCCTCGCCGAGGATGCGGTCGGCCTCGCTGCGGGACTGCCTGGCGACCTCGGTCTCGGAGATCAGCGAGGTGCGTTCGGCCTGTGCGGTCTCGATGATCCGCTCAGCCTCCTGACGGGCCTGCTCGGCCATCTGCTCCCGGCCGCCGATGAGCTCCTGGGCATGGGCGAGCGAGCCGGGCAGGGCCTCGCGCACCTCTTCGAGCAGCGCAAGCAGTTCGGCGCGGTTGACCACGCACGAAGCCGACATGGGCATGGACCGGGCGCTCCCGACCGTGTCGACGATCTCGTCGAGCTTCTTCTGCACGTCCACCGTGTGCTCGCCACTCTCTACAGCCGATTTGGAGACGGACGGGACGACTGTACGGCCAGTCGGCGCCCGCCCGACACCTGGTGACGGCCCGTCGGCTGTTCAGTGCTGAGCGAGGCGCTCGGTGAGGGCTTCGTGTACCACCGGGGGCAGCAGATGGGAGACGTCGCCGCCCCAGGTCGCGACCTCCTTGACCAGGGAGGACGACAGGAAGCTATAGGTGGGATTGGTCGGCACGAAGAGCGTTTCGACGCCGGAGAGGCCGTTGTTCATCTGGGCCATCTGCAGTTCGTAGTCGAAGTCGCTGACGGCCCGCAGGCCCTTCACGATCGCCGGGATGTCGCGCTGCTTGCAGAAGTCGACCAGGAGGCCGTGAAAGGACTCGACCTCGACGTTGCCGAAGTCCGCGGTGACCTGACGGATCAGGTCGATCCGCTCGTCGACCGTGAACAGGCCCTTCTTGGACTGGTTGATCATCACCGCGACATGTACGACGTCGTACAGCTTCGAGGCGCGGCCAATGATGTCGAGGTGTCCATTGGTGATGGGGTCGAACGACCCCGGACAGACGGCGCGGCGCAACTTGATTCCCTCGCTCTCCGGTCCGGTCATCGTGCGTCTTCGCACGTAGAGGCGGCGCGACCGTACCAAAGCGTTCCCTCGCCGTAGCGACGGGCCCGCAGTGGCTCGAATCCCTTGGGCCAGTTGAATTCTCCGCCTCTGGTGCTGCGTTCCACGGTGACGAGCGCGTCGGCTGTGAGCCACCCCTGGGCACGGAGTGTGAGCAGTATCTCCCCAAGATCGTCGTCGGTCACGGCGTACGGCGGGTCCAGGAACACCACGTCGTACGGCTCCGCGGGCGCCGGTCCCGTCACGATCTGTTCGGCTTTACCGGTACGGACTTCGGCGCCGGGCAGGCTGAGTGTGCGGACGTTGTCCCGGACGGTGCGGACGGCCTTGGGGTCGGCCTCGACGAGCAGGGCGTGGACCGCGCCGCGGGACAGCGCCTCCAGGCCGACGGCGCCGGAGCCCGCGTACAGATCCGCGATACGGGTGCCGTGGAGGCTGCCCAGGAGGGCTTCCCAGGTGGAGAAGAGGCCCTCGCGTGCACGGTCGGACGTGGGGCGGGTGCCTGTGCCGGGCGGGACGGCCAGGCGGCGTCCGCCGGCCGAGCCGGCGATCACGCGAGTCATGGGTGTCTGGTCCTCGGTTCGTGGGCGGCCCACAGGGTGCTGCGGCGCCGTGCCACCACGATATGGCGTCGTGGCGAATCGGGCCCGTGTACCCATCGTCCCTTGTCCCCCCTCGTCATCCCTTGTCCAGGTACTGTTCGCGCTCCTTGTCGAGCAGCGCGTCCAGCGCGATCCGCAGCTCGGGCAGGTGTTCCAGCTCCGGGTCGGCGGCGACGATCGCGACGGCCTCCTCGCGGGCGGCTGCGATGACCTCCTCGTCGTCGATGACGGTGAGCATCCGCAGCGAGGAGCGGACCCCGGACTGGGCCTGGCCGAGGACATCGCCCTCGCGGCGCTGCTCGAGGTCGATCCGGGACAGCTCGAAGCCGTCGAGGGTGGCGGCGACGGCGGAGAGCCGGGCGCGCGCGGGGCTCGCCTCGTGGGCCTCGCTGACCAGCAGACAGAGGCCGGCGGCGGAGCCGCGGCCAACCCGGCCGCGCAGCTGGTGGAGCTGGGAGACCCCGAACCGGTCGGCGTCCATGATCACCATGGCGGTGGCATTGGGGACGTTGACCCCGACCTCGATGACGGTGGTGGCGACGAGGACGTCGACCTGTCCCGCGGCGAAGCGGCGCATCACGTCGTCCTTGTCGTCGGGGTTCATCCTGCCGTGCAGCACTTCGATGCGCAGACCGGCGAGCGGGCCCTTGGCGAGCTGTTCGGCGATGTCCAGGACGGCGAGCGGCGGGCGCTTCTCGCCGTCGTCCTCGGCCGCCTTCTTCTTCCCCTTCCCGCTCCCCGCCTCGTCCTCGGCGTCGTCGCCGATGCGGGGGCAGACCACATAGGCCTGGTGCCCGTTCTCCACTTCCTCCCGGACCCGTTCCCAGGCGCGGCTGAGGAAGTGCGGCTTGTCCTTTGCGGGTACTACATGGCTGGCGATCGGTGAGCGGCCGGCCGGCAGCTGGTCCAGTACGGATGTCTCCAGGTCGCCGAAGACCGTCATGGCGACCGTACGGGGAATGGGGGTCGCGGTCATGACCAGCAGATGCGGCGGCTGCTTCCCCTTGGAACGCAGAGCGTCGCGCTGTTCCACCCCGAAGCGGTGCTGTTCGTCGACGACGACCAGGCCCAGGTCGTGGAACTGCACCTTGTCCTCGATCAGCGCATGGGTGCCGATCACAATCCCGGCCTCGCCCGTGACGAGGTCGAGCAGCGCCTGGCGGCGGGCCGCGACGCCCATCGAACCGGTGAGCAGCACCACCTTCGTGCCCTGCTCGGAGCCGCCCAGCATGCCGCCCTCGGCCAGCTCCCCCATCATTTCCGTGATCGAGCGGTGGTGCTGCTGGGCGAGCACCTCGGTGGGCGCGAGCATGGCGGCCTGCCCGCCCGCGTCGACGACGCCGAGCATCGCGCGCAGCGCGACCATCGTCTTCCCGGAACCGACCTCGCCCTGGAGGAGCCGGTGCATCGGATGCTCGGTCGCCAGGTCGTCGAAGATCTCCTTGGAGACCTTCTGCTGTCCTTCGGTGAGAGTGAAGGGCAGCTTGGCGTCGAAGGCGTCGAGCAGCCCGCCGGGCCCGGGTCTGCGGGCCACCGCCGGGAGCTGGGTGTCGGAGTATCTGCGGCGGGCCAGCGCGACCTGGAGGACGAAGGCCTCGTCCCACTTCAACCGGTCCCTGGCGTCTGCGATGTCCGCCTTGGTCTGCGGACGGTGGACCTTCAGCAGCGCCTCCGGGAGCGGGGTGAACCCACGGCCCTCGCGCAGCCTGAGCGGCAGCGGGTCGACGGCCTCCTGCGCGCTGGGCAGTACGGTGTCGACGGCCTTGGCGATCCGCCACGAGTCCAGCTGCTTGCAGGCCGGGTAGATCGGCAGCAGCCGCCCGGCGAAGGCGTCCACCGCTTCCGTGGCCTCGTCGGTGTCCTGGGCGTCCAGCAGCTGGTACGTGG
Source organism: Streptomyces sp. NPDC002785 (assembly GCF_040295565.1). Taxonomy (NCBI): domain Bacteria; kingdom Bacillati; phylum Actinomycetota; class Actinomycetes; order Kitasatosporales; family Streptomycetaceae; genus Streptomyces; species Streptomyces sp. NPDC002785. The sequence continues at coordinate 72,054 of NZ_JBEOVN010000004.1, forward strand.
GATGGGCCAGCTGCATCTTCCGGTTGAAGACGGAGACCTTGCCCGCGAACATCGCCCGCCGGCCGGGCAGCAGCTCCTTGTGCGGCTTGTGGACGCCATGGCCGAAGAAGACCAGCTGGAGGCGGCCGTTGCCGTCGGTGAGGGTCACTTCGAGGCGCTTGCCGCGGCCGTTGTTGAACATCATGATGCGGGCGTCGGCGACCTGGGCGACCACCGTCACATGCTCGTCCAGCGGGAGGTCGGTCAGCGCGGTGAGCCGGCCGCGCTCCTCGTAGCGCCGCGGGTAGTGGTGCAGCAGATCGCCGACCGTGTGCAGGTCGAGGTGGTCGGCCATCACCTTCGCGGTGGCTCCGCCGAGCAGCTTCTTGAGGGGTTCATCGAACGCAGACACGCGATCCATTGCACACCACACCACTGACAGATGTCCGGCGGGCACCACGCGGAACGCCGGAATCCCCTGGTCGGAATCGGACCGTCCGCATTCGAGCCCAGCGGCGCGGCGGGTGGCGCTCGCCCGCCACTGCCACGCGCTCTTCGGTTTCTCACCACTCGACGCAACCGATCCGGATCTGCCGCTCGCCGGAATCCGTGGTGTCGCCCACGTACTGCCGTCCGCCGTGAGTCCGACGCAGCGCGCGGGTCACCGGGTGCGTCCGAAGGGGATGCTGCTGACGGACCGGGCCGACGAACTGCTGCCCGACCGGGTGTTCTTCGTGCGCTGTGTCATCGACACGGACAGTCTGCGGCCCACCGCTTCTCGCGAGGCACTGTCGGCGGCCCGGTGCGGGGCGCCCGGACGGCCGCGCGCCGCCCTACTCCACCCCGATGAGCAGCGGAGCGCACTGGTGGCCGCCCCGGTACACCACTGTGTCGACTGCCAGATAGCCCTCACGTACGTGCTCCTCCAGCGCGTCGGCCAGGCTGTCGGGGACGTCCTCACCGAGGACCAGGGTGACCAGTTCGCCGCCCGCCGCCAGCATGCGGTCCAGCACGTTCCGGGCCGTTTCCGGTACGTCCTCGCCGATGACCGCGACGTCGCCGTCGATCAGGCCCAGGATGTCGCCGGCCTGGCAGATGCCCGCCATGGTCCAGGACTGCCGCTCGGCGACGGCCAGTTCGGCGTAGCGGGTGGCACCGGCCGCGGCGGTCATCGCCACCACGTCCTCGTCGAAGCTGCGGTCGGGTTCGTGGACGGCGAGGGCCGCAATGCCCTGGACGGCGGCCCGGGTCGGGATCAGGGCGACCCGAACGCCCTCCGCGCGGGCCTGTTCGGCGGCGGCAGCGGCGGTGTGGCGCAGCTCCGCGTCGTTGGGCAGCAGAACCACCTCGCGGGCGTGCGCCCGGCGGATCGCGTCGACCAGTTCGCCGCTGGCGGGCGGCTCCCCGGGCCGCGCCAGGACCGTCGTCGCCCCGGCCTCCTTGCACAGTCCGCGGAGCCCGTCGCCGGGGACCACCACGACGACCGCACGCTGCACGGGTTCGGTGTGGGGGTGCACCCGGTCCGCGCCGAAGTGGGTGATCCGGATGCGGTACGGCCGCCCCGCCTCGACACCGGCCTCCACCGCCGCACCGGCGTCGTCGACATGCACATGGACGTTCCACAGCCCGTCGCCGCCCACCACCACGAGCGAGTCGCCGAGCCCGTCGAGCCGGGTCCGCAGCCGGTCCACGGCGTCGTCCGTGGCCTCCAGCAGGTAGATGACCTCGAAGGCCGGTCCGCCCTCCGCGCAGTCCTCCGGCACAGGGACCACGGTCGCGGGCACGGCCACATACGTGCGCTCGGGAGCCCGCCCGGAGACCGCTTCGACGAGCGCCCCGAGCACCGTCACCAGGCCCCGTCCGCCGGCGTCCACAACGCCCGCCCGTCCGAGGACGGCGAGCTGTCCGGGGGTCGCTTCCAGGGCCGTCCGCGCTCCCTCGTACGCCGCCCGCGCGACCGCCGCGGTTCCGTCGTCGGCCGCCGTGCGTCCGGCGGCCTCGGCGGCTGCGGTGGCCACGGTCAGTACGGTGCCCTCGACGGGGTGGGCGACGGCCTGCCGGGCGGCTGCGGCCGCCTTGGTGAGCGCCCGGCGCAGCTGGTCCGCATCGTGCCCGTCGGACAGCACCCCTGCCATTCCGCGCAGCAGCTGGGCGAGGATCGTGCCGGAGTTTCCGCGGGCACCGATCAGTGCTCCGTGCGCCATGGCCCGTACCGCGTCGGCGGCGACGGGCACGGTCGTAGCGGTCTCATGGGCGGCGAAGACCGCTTCGACGGCCTGGGCCGCGGACTCCACGGTCAGATAGAGGTTCGTGCCGGTGTCCCCGTCGGCGACGGGGTACACGTTGATCGCGTCGATCGCCTCGCGCTCCCGGCCCAGCGCCTCCAGGGCCAGTGAGCACCAGGTACGCACCGCGACGGCGTCCATGTCGTCGGCGGTCTGCGGCACCTGTCGGTCCTCCTCGAAATCGGCCGTGGGTGGCCGGCTGCACCGCAGAGTAGCCCCGTGCGCCGGGTCCGACGGGGACAGGGGCGGGACGGGGGGCGGCGGAACCCATGGTAGTTTCGTTCTACCGACGCAGCCGTTGTATGCTGCTTCGGTTGCCCGATGAGAGTCGGGCCATTCCTCTGGTGCCGCCACTTCAGTCAAATGAATCCGGCGCGCCGGAATTCACTGTAAGTGCACCTGAAGTCTTTGGAGTGACCCGTGGCTGCCAACTGCGACGTCTGCGGCAAGGGGCCGGGCTTCGGCAACAACATTTCGCACTCGCACCGCCGTACGTCCCGTCGCTGGAATCCCAACATCCAGCGCGTGCGTGCCGTGGTCGGTCGGACGCCGAAGCGGCTCAACGTCTGCACCTCGTGCATCAAGGCCGGCAAGGTCGCGCGCTGACGTTCCCGTCGTAGCGCAGCCTTCCGGTTGCCCAAAAAGCCGGTCCACTTCGGTGGACCGGCTTTTTGCTGCGCTTCCGGGGACCTTCACACGGTGCGCGTCCGCCGGCCGTGATCGACGGGGCCGATTCCGGCGCCGGGCGGGAAGCCCGCTTCGATCGCCCCGGTGACGTACGCCTTCGCGCCCCGTACCGCCTGAGTACGTCCTGGCCCATGTCACGCGAGCTCCGAGCGGTGATGACGGTGATCAGCACGCTCATTCCGTGCACACCGGGCGCCGGCATCGTCTTCAGGTCGGCCTGAATGTCCGCACCGCCGCCGGAATCGGATCCGGCGACGGTGCGCACACAGGCGGGTACAGCGGCACACCGGGACATACGCCGAAAACTACTGGGCGTCCTCGATGTCCCCGAAATGGTCCCAGCCGCCCTTGCTGGTCCAGGGCGCCCCGTCGACCGTGACCTGCGGCAGCGCCGAGGGGTTGAGGACTTCGCCGATCACCTTCCAGCGGGCGGGCAGCTTCACGTCCGGCGGGAAGGTGGCGACGATCGCGTGGTCCTCTCCCCCGGTCAGCACCCACTGCAGCGGGTCCACGCCGACGGCCTGCCCGATGTCGGACATCTGCGAGGGGATGTCGATGAGTCCGGAGCGCAGATCGATCCGGACTTGGCTGGCTTCGGCGATGTGCCCGAGGTCGGCGACGAGTCCGTCGCTCACGTCCGTCATCGCGGTGGCGCCGAGCCCGGCGGCCGCGGGGCCCGCGTGGTACGGCGGTTCGGGGCGTCGGTGGGCCTCGACGAAGGCGCGGGGCGAGCGGAAACCGCGGGAGAGCACGGCGTATCCGGCAGCCGACCAGCCGAGCCAGCCGGTGACGGCGACGACGTCGCCGGGCTGGGCGCCGGACCGGGTGACCGGTTCATGGTTGCGCAGATCGCCGAGTGCGGTGATCGACACGGTGATCGTCTCGCCGCGCACCACATCGCCACCGACCACGGCCGCGCCTGCGACCTGACACTCGTCACGGATGCCGTCCATCAGCTCACCGGCCCAGGTGACCGGGAGTTCGGCGGGGACGACCAGGCCGAGCAGCAGCGCGGTGGGCACGGCGCCCATGGCGGCGATGTCGGCGAGGTTCTGGGCGGCGGCCTTGCGGCCGACGTCGTACGCCGTCGACCAGTCGCGACGGAAGTGCCGCCCCTCCAACAGGATGTCCGTACTGGCCACGACCCTGCGGTCGGGAGCGGACACGACCGCGGCGTCGTCGCCGGGGCCGAGCCGCACCGCCGGAGTGGTGGTGAGCCGGGAAGTGAGCTCCCTGATGAGCCCGAACTCCCCCAACTCGCCCACGGTTCCCTTCACCGAGTCTCACCTCTCATCTATCGCCCCGGACGATCGTCCGGGCTGCTTCAGCGGCCGGGGGTCCGGACCATGGACCGGCCGCCGCCGCAGGGAGCAGTCTGCACCGGTTCTCATCGGCATGTCTGTCCCCCTTTCGCACCGCTGCACTTGCGGTCGCGGGCCGTCACTGCTGTCGGTACTGTCAATAGATACGTCAACTTGTGTCTTGTGTACGCCACGCTGTGGACGTCAACCGCCCCGTAGGTCTCCCCGCGGCCCGCGGCAACGCGATACCGTGGCGTCCCTTTCCCCCACATGATCCTCGTGGTCGCCCTGGAGGTTCCGTGGTACAGGCGTACATCCTTATTCAGACCGAGGTGGGCAAGGCGTCGACCGTCGCCGAGACCATCGCCAGAGTTCCGGGAGTGATCCAGGCAGAGGACGTCACCGGCCCCTATGACGTGATCGTGCGCGCACAGGCCGACACGGTCGATGAACTCGGCCGCATGGTGGTCGCCAAGGTCCAGCAAGTGGCAGGCATCACCAGAACCCTGACCTGCCCGGTCGTTCATCTGTAGTCCCCGTCTACGCTGGGCCGGTGACATCTTTGCGCCGGTTCTGCCGCCCCGTGTTCCTCGTTCCGTCCGTTGCCGCACTGCTGCTGGCCGCGGCGGGCTGCTCCTCAACGGACGTCGCGGCGTCGATCACGGTTCCCACGCCGTCACCGGAAGCCGCAGCCTACTGCCGTGCACTGCACAAGGAGCTGCCGAAGACCGTTGCCGGACTCGACCGCGGTGACACCGGGACAAAGTCCGAACTGACCGCCGAGTGGGGGGACGGAGCGATCGTACTGCGCTGCGGTGTCCCCCGGCCGGCGAAGATGGACAACCCCATGTCGAAGGGGATCGAGGCGAACGGCGTCAACTGGCTGCTGGAGCAGCCGGAAGACGCCGGCCCACGATTTACGACGACCTACCGTAAGGCGTATGTCGAGTTGAGTCTCTCGACGGCGTACGCCCATGACGCGAGCCCGTTGGCCGCGTTCGCCCCGGCCATCCGGAAGACGGTTCCCAGCAGCCCGTAGGGCGTGCACTCCCGTTGCGGAGCGCACGCCCTACGGCGCGGGTCTCGTCTTCTCAGCGCAGGCCGGTCGACCGGTTCAACGCGGCCTGGATCAGCCGGTCCACCAGCTCCTGGTAGCTCACGCCGCTCTCCTGCCACATCCGCGGGTACATGGAGATCGGGGTGAAACCCGGCAGTGTGTTGATCTCGTTGATCACGAAGCTGCCGTCCTCGGTGAGGAAGAAGTCGGCGCGCACCAGGCCCTCGCAGGACACGGCTTCGAAGGCGTCGACCGCGAGGCGCTGGACCTCGGCCGTCTGCTCCTCGGTGAGCGGCGCGGGCACGATCCCGGAGGCCGAGTCGATGTACTTGGCCTCGAAGTCGTAGAAGTCGTGCGAGGTCACAGGGGGGATCTCGGCGGGCACGCTGGCACGCGGTCCGTCCTCGAACTCCAGCACCCCGCACTCGATCTCCCGGCCGCGCAGCAGCGACTCCACCAGGAATTTGGGGTCGTGGCGGCGGGCTTCCTCGATCGCCTCGTCGAGGCCGGACAGGTCGTCGACCTTGGTGATTCCGATCGACGAGCCGGCCCGGGCGGGCTTGACGAAGAGCGGCCAGCCGTGGTCACCGGCGAAGTCCACGATGCGCTTGCGGGCAGCGGAGGGGTCCGTGTCCCATTCGCGGGGGCGTACCACGACGTACGGGCCGACCGGCAGCCCGAACGAGGTGAAGACCCTCTTCATGTACTCCTTGTCCTGGCCGACGGCCGAGGCGAGCACCCCAGCGCCGACGTACGGCACACCGGAGAGCTCCAGGAGCCCCTGAAGGGTGCCGTCCTCGCCGTACGGGCCGTGCAGCACGGGAAAGACGACGTCGACCTCGCCCAGCGCCTTGGGGACCGAGCCGGGCTCGCTGTACACCACTTCACGGCTGCCGGGGTCGACGGAGAGCACCACGGCGCCCTCGGTGGACTCGGCCAGCTGGGCCACCTCCGGCATCTTCCGGTCCGTGATGGCCATGCGTTCGGGCTCGTCGGCGGTGAGCGCCCAGCGGCCCTCCGCCGTGATGCCGATCGGAAGGACGTCGTACTTCGTCCGGTCGATGGCGTTCAGGACGGCGCCGGCCGTGACGATCGAGATGCCGTGTTCGGAGCTGCGGCCGCCGAACACGACGGCCACACGCGGCTTGCAGAGTTGCTGCTCCGGGCTCTGGGGGAGGTTCTCGCTGCTCATATCGCGTTGAGCGTACCTGCTGGTACCACTCGCGTCAGCGTGGCCGGGGCCGCTGGAGCAGCGGCGGCGAGCGTTCGCCGGCCTGCGCGCCCCTCGTCCCTCCCCCGGCGAACCCTCAGCGTCGCTCGGGCTTCGCGCTGCGCGACATCAGCTCGCCCAGCGCGACCATGGGCGGCTTGCCCTCGTGGACGATGCCGACGACCGTCTCGGTGATGGGCATGTCGACGCCGTGCCTGCGCGCCAGATCGAGCACCGATTCACAGGACTTGACACCCTCGGCGGTCTGCTTGGTGACCGCGATCGTTTCCTGGAGCGTCATTCCGCGCCCAAGGTTGGTGCCGAAGGTGTGGTTGCGCGAGAGCGGCGACGAGCAGGTCGCCACCAGGTCGCCGAGGCCCGCAAGTCCGGAGAAGGTCAGCGGGTCGGCGCCCATGGCGAGGCCGAGGCGGGTCGTCTCGGCGAGGCCGCGGGTGATGAGCGAGCCCTTGGCGTTGTCACCGAGCCCCATGCCGTCGGCGATGCCAACGGCGAGACCGATGACGTTCTTGACCGCGCCGCCGAGTTCGCAGCCGACCACATCGGTGTTGGTGTACGGGCGGAAGTACGAGGTGTGGCAGGCGCTCTGGAGGCGCTGGGCCACGGACTCGTCCTGGCAGGCGACAACGGCCGCGGCGGGGCGCCGCTCGGCGATCTCCTTGGCCAGGTTGGGGCCGGTGATGACGGCGACGCGGTCCGCGGAGACCTTGGTGACGTCCTCGATGACCTCGCTCATCCGCTTCGCGGTGCCGAGTTCGACGCCCTTCATCAGCGAGACGAGGACGGTGTCGGAGCCCAGGTGCGGGGCCCAGGCGGCGAGATTGGCGCGCAGTGTCTGCGAGGGCACCACGAGCACGGCGAAGTCGGCGCCGTGCAGCGCCTCTGCGGCGTCGGTGGTGGCCCGGATCGACGCGGGGAGTTCAATCCCCGGCAGATAGTCCGGGTTGGTACGGGTCGTGTTGACGGCCTCGGCGACTTCGGCGCGGCGGCCCCAGAGGGTGACCTCGCAGCCGGCGTCGGCGAGAACCATGCCGAAGGCCGTACCCCATGAGCCGGTTCCGAAGACGGCTGCCTTTGCGGGGTGCGTCACTTGGGTCCCTTTCCTTCGGCTTTGCGTCGCTGTTCTGCACGGGCCTTGCGGTGGTCGTACGACTCCGCGGGTGCCTTCTCGCCCCGTACGATCTCCAGCTGCGCGGTCACCGCGGCCATGATGGCCTCGGTCGCCTCGCGCAGGACGTCCGGCGTCGGCTCCTGGTCGTAGAACCGGGAGAGGTCGACGGGCGGTCCGGCCTGCACCTGGAGGGTCTTGCGGGGGAAGAGCCGGAGCTTGTTCTCCCTGGCGTACGGCGGCATGGCCAGGTTGGCGCCCCACTGGGCGACCGGGATGACCGGGGCCTTCGTCATCAACGCGACGCGGGCCGCGCCGGTCTTGCCGGCCATCGGCCACATGTCGGGGTCGCGGGTGAGGGTGCCCTCCGGGTAGAAGGCGACGCATTCACCGCGCTCGATGGCGTTGACTGCGGCCCTGAAGGCGTCCAGCGCATTGGTCGTCTCGCGGTACACGGGGATCTGCCCGGTGCCGCGCAGCATCATTCCGACAAAGGGGGTCTTGAAGAGGCCCGCCTTCGCGAGAAGCCGCGGCACCCGTCCGGTGTTGTACTGGAAGTGACCGTAGGAAAGCGGGTCCAGATACGAGTTGTGATTGACCGCAGTAATGAATCCGCCGTCGGCCGGAATGTGTTCCATTCCCCGCCAGTCACGCTTGAACAGAGCCACCAGCGGCGGTTTTGCGATGACCGCCGCCAGGCGGTACCAGAAGCCGATTCTGCGGCGGGACACTCGGACACCTTCCTCTAAGGACCTGAACTCTGCCTGGCTACCGACGGTCAAGTCTCGCCCCAGGCCCCTGCTCTGTCGAGAACACCGTACGCCCCGCTTTCGGGGCCGACCCTCCGGGTTCTCGCACCGGCAGGCGAGAATAAGCGGCAATGCGCATCGAGGGGGAGATCGCCACGAACACCGACCCGGCCGGTCCTTGGACCCTGGTCGTCCCGTTGAAGCCCTTGGTACGGGCCAAGAGCAGGCTCACGCCCGCAACCGGCGCCGCGCTGCGCCCGCGGCTCGCCCTCGCCTTCGCCCGGGACACCGTGGCCGCCACCCTGTCCTGCCGGGCGGTAAGGGATGTGGTGGTCGTCACGGACGACACGGAGGCCGGGGCGGCTCTCGCGGCCCTCGGGGCGCGCATCGTTCCCGACGAACCGGACCGCGGCCTCAACGCTGCCCTGGCGCACGGTGAGCGGACCGTGCGGGCCCGGCGGCCCGGGGCGGCTCTCGCGGCTCTCAATGCGGATCTTCCCGCGCTGCGCCCCGGCGAATTGGCCCGGGTACTCGATTTTGCCGCCGCATTTCCCCGTGCATTTGTCACCGATGCGGCAGGAATTGGTACAACATTCCTTTCGGCCGCGCCGGGAGTGGAATTGCGACCCGCTTTCGGTGGTTCTTCCCGGGCCCGGCACCTGGACTCCGGAGCGGCGGAAATCAGCCTGACCGGCATCGATTCGGTCCGCCAGGACGTGGACACCGGCGACGATCTGCGGGCGGCGCTGGCCCTGGGTGTCGGCCCGCACACGGCGGGCCACTGGGCCGCGGGAGCCCCCGCGGCGGACCGATAGGCTGCCGTTCATGCAGGCGACCTCGTACACGTACGACCCCGAGACCCGCACCGGCAGTGTGCTGCTCGACGACGGCACCCCGGTGGAATTCGACGCCCCGGCCTTCGATGCCGGCGGTCTGCGGCTGCTGCGTCCGGGGCAGCGGGTGCGGATCGAGGGCACCGGCGAGGGCGCGGACCTGCGGATCACGCTGGTGACGCTGCAGACGTTCTGAACGGCTCCGCGCACACTGTCCACAACAGCCCGCGGGCCGGGCTCCCCGAGGGGAGCCCGGCCCGGCGCGTGGGTGGCCCTGCGCTGCTCGGCCTCACTTCTTCCGTGCAGTGGCCTTCTTCGCCGTGGTCTTGCGCGCCGTGGCCTTCTTCGCGGGCGCCTTCTTCGCCGTGGCCTTCTTGGCGGGCGCGGTCTTGCTGGCGACGGCCTTCTTGGCGGCCGTCTTCTTCGCCGCCGCTGCGGTCGTCTTCTTCGCCACCGCCGTGGTCTTCTTGGCCGCCGCGGTGGCCTTCTTCGCGGTGGTCTTCTTGGCGGCGGCGGCCTTCGCCGCGGTCACGGTCTTCTTGGCGGTGACCTTCTTCGCCACGGCCTTCTTGGCTGCGGCCTTCTTGGCTGCGGCCTTGGTCGTCGCACGGGCGGAAACACCGCCCGAGAGGCTGCCCTTGGGCGCCTTCTTCACGGCCACATCGTGCTTGGGGAGCTTCTTCGAGCCGCTCACCAGGTCCTTGAAGCCCTGTCCCGCACGGAAGCGGGGCACCGAGGTCTTCTTGACCCGCACCCGCTCACCCGTCTGCGGGTTGCGGGCGTAGCGGGCAGGGCGGTCGACCTTCTCGAACGAGCCGAAGCCGGTGACCGAAACACGGTCCCCCGCGACAACCGCACGGACGATCGCGTCGAGCACCGCATCGACGGCGTCTGCGGCCTGCTGTCGGCCGCCAACCTTGTCGGCAATCGCTTCTACGAGCTGCGCCTTGTTCACGTCTTCCCCTTCGGAGACATTGCCAGAACGAAAGTGTTCAAGCGTTTTCGCACGTTAGGCAGATATATACCGCAAATCAAACACGAAACGGGCTAATCACCCTAGTGCCGCAACGAAGTCGACCGCTGCACAGTTCCGCAGAGTCAGCCACCTTCGGGGAATCGGCCCTCATCGAGGTCCTTCATCAACCGGTCCAGACGCCTTGCCGCATCCGGGAGATCGTGCTTAGCCGCGGCCGTGATGACCAACAGCTTCCGGGACAGCGCCATCCTTACGCCCTCCGGGACTTGCAGTGCGCGCACTCTTGTGTGCGCTTCCTTCAATTGGTCGGCGACTTGGCCGTAAAGCTTGAGTTGGCTGTCGCGTTCCATGCACCGATTGTGCCATCTGGGGCGAGTTGTCGCCCGACGGGGTCTCAACAAGCGACTGCGCCCCCTACCAGATGGCAGGGGGCGCAGTCCTGGAAACGCGCTGCTCAGGCGTTAATTGTACGCGGCTTGAAGGTCGGCCTTACCACCTCATAAGCCGCGATGTCCGCTTCGTTCTGAAGGGTGAGACTGATGTCGTCCAGCCCGTTCAGCAGTCGCCAGCGGGCGTTCTCGTCAAGATCAAAATCGGCCGTGATGCCGTCGGCGCGGACCTGGCGCGCCTCCAGGTCGACGGTGACCTCGGCCGTCGGATCGGCCTCGGTCAGCTCCCAGAGCGCGTCGACGACCTTCTGGTCGAGTACGACGGTCAACAGCCCGTTCTTCAGCGAGTTGCCGCGGAAGATGTCGGCGAACCTGGACGAGATGACGGCCTTGAAACCGTAGTTCTGCAGCGCCCACACGGCGTGTTCGCGGGACGATCCGGTACCGAAGTCGGGACCGGCCACCAGCACCGTGGCGCCGCTGCGCTCCGGGCGGTTGAGGACGAAGTTCTCGTCCTTGCGCCAGGCCTCGAAGAGTCCGTCCTCGAAGCCGTCGCGGGTGACCTTCTTCAGCCAGTGAGCAGGGATGATCTGGTCGGTGTCGACGTTGCTGCGGCGCAGCGGGACGGCCCGGCCGGTGTGTGTGGTGAAAGCTTCCATGATTCTCAGACTCCGGCGGGCGTACGGGCGTCGGACAGGTCGGCCGGCGAGGCCAGGTGGCCCAGCACGGCGGTGGCGGCGGCGACCTGCGGGGAGACCAGGTGCGTACGGCCGCCCTTGCCCTGCCGGCCCTCGAAGTTGCGGTTCGAGGTGGAGGCGGAGCGCTCGCCGGGGGCCAGCTGGTCGGGGTTCATGCCGAGACACATCGAGCAGCCCGCGTGCCGCCATTCTGCGCCTGCGGCGGTGAAGACCTTGTCCAGGCCCTCCTCGACGGCCTGCAGAGCGACCCGGACCGAGCCCGGGACGACCAGCATCCGTACGCCGTGGGCGACTTTGCGGCCGTCCAGGATCGCGGCCGCGTTACGCAGGTCCTCGATCCGGCCGTTGGTGCAGGAGCCTACGAAGACGGTGTCCACGTTGATGTCGCGCAGCGGCTGGCCGGCGGTCAACCCCATGTATTCCAGGGCCTTTTCGGCGGCGTTGCGCTCCGAGGCGTCCTCGTACGAAGCCGGATCGGGGACGTTGGCCGACAGGGGCGCGCCCTGGCCGGGGTTGGTGCCCCAGGTGACGAACGGCGCCAGTTCGGCAGCGTCGATGACGACCTCGGCGTCGAAGACCGCGTCGTCGTCGGTGCGCAGCGTCTTCCAGTACGCGACGGCGGCGTCCCAGTCCTCGCCCTGCGGGGCGTGGTCGCGGCCCTTCAAGTAGTCGAAGGTGGTCTTGTCCGGGGCGATCATGCCCGCCCGGGCGCCGGCCTCGATCGACATGTTGCAGATGGTCATCCGGGCTTCCATCGAGAGCTTCTCGACGGCCGAGCCGCGGTATTCGAGGATGTAGCCCTGGCCACCGCCGGTGCCGATCCGGGCGATGATCGCGAGGATCAAGTCCTTGGCCGTCACACCGTCGGGCAGTTCGCCGTCGATGGTGATCGCCATCGTCTTCGGACGGGCCAGCGGCAGCGTCTGGGTGGCCAGCACATGCTCGACCTGGCTGGTGCCGATGCCGAACGCCAGCGCACCGAAAGCGCCGTGCGTGGAGGTGTGGGAGTCGCCGCAGACGACCGTGGTGCCGGGCTGGGTCAGACCCAGCTGCGGGCCGACCACGTGCACGACACCCTGCTCGACGTCGCCCAGCGGGTGCAGCCGTACACCGAACTCCGCGCAGTTCTTGCGCAGCGTCTCCAACTGGGCACGGGAGACCGGGTCGGCGATGGGCTTGTCGATGTCGAGGGTCGGGGTGTTGTGATCCTCGGTGGCGATGGTGAGGTCGAGGCGCCGCACCCGGCGGCCGGCCTGGCGGAGGCCGTCGAAGGCCTGGGGGCTGGTCACCTCGTGCAGCAGGTGCAGATCGATGAAGAGGAGGTCGGGCTCACCATCGGCGTGCCGGACGACATGGTCGTCCCAAACCTTCTCCGCGAGTGTCCTACCCATCGCTTTCCCTCCGGCCGGCGTCTTCGCCGGCCCAACTAGAGATTCGGTGCGCCACCGTCCGGACCCCCGTGCGGGGCGGTGGCTACGGGCCGTTGTGTGGCCGCCCGTACAGGTTCGCAACTTCTGCCGAAAATTGAACTTGCGTTTCACAGAGTGAGACGGGAGTATCGTCGTATGGACAACTCTAGCGGCGTCGGCGTTCTCGACAAGGCGGCTCTGGTATTGAGCGCTCTGGAGTCCGGTCCGGCCACCCTCGCCGGGCTGGTCGCGGCGACCGGGCTCGCCCGACCCACGGCTCATCGACTGGCCGTGGCACTGGAACACCACCGCATGGTGGCGAGGGACATGCAGGGCCGTTTCATTCTCGGCCCCCGGCTGGCGGAACTCGCGGCGGCGGCGGGCGAGGACCGCCTGCTGGCCACGGCGGGACCGGTACTCACCCACCTCCGTGACATCACCGGCGAGAGCGCGCAGCTCTACCGGCGACAGGGCGACATGCGGATCTGTGTGGCGGCGGCGGAGCGGCTGTCCGGTCTGCGGGACACCGTGCCGGTCGGCTCCACACTCACCATGAAGGCCGGCTCGTCGGCCCAGATCCTGATGGCCTGGGAGGAGCCGGAGCGCCTGCACCGCGGCCTCCAGGGCGCCCGTTTCACGGCGACGGCACTCTCGGGCGTACGGCGCAGGGGCTGGGCCCAGTCGATCGGCGAGCGCGAGCCGGGCGTCGCCTCGGTCTCGGCGCCGGTGCGCGGCCCCTCGAACCGGGTGGTCGCCGCCGTCTCGGTCTCCGGACCGATCGAGCGGCTGACCCGGCACCCGGGCCGGATGCACGCCCAGGCGGTCATCGACTCGGCGGCCCGGCTCAGCGAGGCCCTGCGCCGCACCGGCTGACGTACGTACGAAACGACTCCCGGCCGCCCCAGCGTCGCGGCGGCCCCCTCCCAGAACGCCACGCCTCAGAACGCCACGTTCCACCCCAGAACCTCACGTCGCGGACGAGCGGTGCGCGAGACGGTCCGCCGCCCGGCGGCCCCATCCCTCGATCGGCAGTACGCCGGTCACCGCGGCCGGCCCGTAGGCCAAGTGTCGTCGGTGGCCACCCTCATCCGGCTCGACCATCCCTGCGATGCGATGTCGAGTATCTGGCCGAGCAGGCCCGCCTCATGCGCCAAGTCGCCGTCCAGGACCCGGACATGACGGAGACATAACCCACGGATTCGGAGCAGGTGGAGACGGCGGTCGCGTCGGCCGTGCTCTGCGAGCCGCTGCTGATGGCGCTGCACAGGATGGCGCAGGAGGAGGCCCGGCGGTACGGACTCTGAGGGAGCATCAGAAAGGCCCCTCACCGAGGTGAAGGGCCCTTGTCTGTCGCTCTGTTGTACCCCCGACCGGATTCGAACCGGCGCTACTGCCGTGAGAGGGCAGCGTGCTAGGCCGCTACACAACGGGGGCTTGTTACTGCTGTTGCATTTCTGCGCTGGGCTACCAGGACTCGAACCTAGAATGACGGTACCAGAAACCGTAGTGTTGCCAATTACACCATAGCCCATGGTGTTACAAGTACCCCCGACCGGATTCGAACCGGCGCTACTGCCGTGAGAGGGCAGCGTGCTAGGCCGCTACACAACGGGGGCCCTAGCGATCCTGCATCGAGAGCGTGGGTGCGACCCAGATGATCTCGCGGGAAGGATCTGTACCCCCGACCGGATTCGAACCGGCGCTACTGCCGTGAGAGGGCAGCGTGCTAGGCCGCTACACAACGGGGGCTTGTTACTTCTGTTGCATTTCTGCGCTGGGCTACCAGGACTCGAACCTAGAATGACGGTACCAGAAACCGTAGTGTTGCCAATTACACCATAGCCCACCAAAACTCAACCCCCAGGAGGGGGTTTTGTTCGGTTTTGCGCTTCTCGTTCGGATCTTTCGTTCCGCTCGGGCGGCGCAGGAAGAACATTACCCGAAGGTGTCCGGCGCTCCAAAACGGGTATTGCCCACCAGCAGGCCGGGCAGCTGATCGAGCCCGCTGATACGGACGAGCTCGGGCCGCCCGCCCCGTCCACCCCGGTCCAGCCAGATCCCCATCAGCCCCGCGGCAACCGCGCCACCCGCGTCGATGTCCGGCTCGTCCCCCACGTACGCGACCTCCTGCGGCTCCAGCGCCAGCGCGTCGCAGGCCGCGTGGAAGGCGCCGGCTTCGGGCTTGGAGACGCCCAGCTCCACAGCGCACACCACGGCCTCGAACCGGTCCCGCACCCCGAGTTTGCGCAGCTTCCGGTCCTGGTTGTGGATGCTGGAGTTCGACAGCACCGCGTGCCGGAACCCGTCGGCCAGCAGGTCCAGGGCGGGCAGCGCATCGGGAAAGAGTGACCAGGCGGCCTCGTAATGGGCCGCGTGCCGAGCAAACCAGTCGTCGGCCTCGGCATCGCCCAGGGCCCGCGAGAGGAATTCCCGGACCCGGTCGCGGCGCTGCCCCTGGAAGTCCGTCTCCCCGGCGGCGAACCGTGCCCAGTGCACATCGGTGATCGCCCGCCACGCGATGAGGGCCTGCTCGACGGAGTCGTATCCGTCGGGCAGGCCCTCCTGTTCGAGATGCTTGTTCATGCCGACGCGGTCGGCACCCGTGTAGTCGAAGATCGTGTCGTCGATGTCCCAGAGAACGGCGCGGATCGGCATACAGCCACGCTACAGCTCGCGCGGCGGGCGTCGCGGCTCGTCGGGAGACAGGGCTCAGAACTGCTGCTGGTCGACTTCCGGCGGCAGGAGGCAGGGGGTGCTGACGATGAAGACCAGGAGGTCCTTGCTCACGGACCCCACGGAGACGAACTGCTGGTCCTCGGGGTGCTTGGCGTCGACCACGTTCGCCGGCTCCGTGTCTTCATTGACAACGAACGTCTGGATGTCGAAGCCGTTGCCCTTGAGTGTGTCCTTGATGTCAGTGACCGCTCCGGCATGCGCCGACCGAGGAAGGGTTCCGCGGACCGAGTAACTCAAGGTGAATCTGCCGTCGTCGGCTGTCTCACCGTTCTGGCCTGTGCAATCCGTGAAGTCCGCGGTGGGGCGGGCCGTCTTCGGGTCGAGCCGAGCATGTGCAGTGCTGACCATGGAATCGGTCCAGTGCTTGGCCCACTTCTCGGCCTTCTCCCTGCTCATACGGGGAAGCGGATCATTGACGCCTTCTTCGGACATGCAGCCTCCCAGTAGCAGGGCCAGGGCCAGAGCGGCAACACTCCGACGCCCAGCAGTTACGTATGCGGTTGCGCGGCGTGCCATCAGCCGGTTCCTCCATCCCGAGGTGCGAGACCGGCGATGATGCGGCCCTGGTTCTCCAGGCTCCTACTGCCGTCGTTCCAATAGCCGCCGTGATCCTTGGTGTCCACATACATGTGCCGTGCCCCGAACTCCGATTTCTTGGGGTCCGCGCCGAGTGTGGCGTCGGAGAAATAGTTAGAGATCGGGTCGTTGTCCGCGGCACCCACGTACACATGTTTGGGATCGATGTGAAGCTGGTCAGCACGGTCGACCGTCATACCGGGACTGCCGACGACCACCATGTCGTCGGCGTCCAGCCCCCGCCCGCCGGCATCGGCTGCACCGGCAACCGTTGAGCCGTAGCTGTGGGACAGCACCGTGAGGTGGCTTCGCTCCCCCTGGTGCGCCGCACGCAGACCGTGGGTGAAGTCACGTAGGTCCTCCGCCCCGTGCTGGGCGCGCCCCTGGGTGGCAATTCCCAAGTTCAGTTCCGCTTTCTTCACCGAATCAAAGTTGGCCTCGGGGGCGTCGTAATCGAGCCAGGAAACGACTGCGACGTCCTCTGCCCCGTTCGCACTCCATCGGCCTGCGGCGCCCTGCAGCTTTGCGGCCCGGTTGATCTGGCCGTCCACGTTGTCCAGCTGATTGCTTGTCCCCGGGACCTGGACCGCGGTGTGCCGGGCCGTGTCCGGGTTGCCGACGGCGACGATCGCGCGGCCGTCCTTCGAGGTGTCGAATCCGAGCAGGTACAGCTGTTTATGCGCGGGTGCCGCGTCCGCCACGTCCAGACGTTCCTTGAGGGCGCTGAGCGAGCGGTAGCTGTAACGGTCGTGGTAGCCCAGATCGCCCTCGCGCAGCGCGTAATCGTTGAGCCGCATGTCCAGGACTGCTCGGTTCGCCGAGTCACGTGTGATGGTCGGAAGACCGTCCAGTGCGCCGATCCGGTCGGGGAAGGCCGCCAGGTAGAAGTCGCGCTGGTCGGAGGTGAGGCCCGCCCACCAGTCGGCGGTGCGTTGCGGATCCTTCCCGTCCGGGATGTTCTTCCCATCGAGCCCGGCGAAGGCGGCAACCTGTACGGCGTCCTCGGCGGCGTTGGCACCGCCGTACTGCTTGTCGAGGTCGAACGGATCGATCTGGTAAAGGAGTTCGGTCGCGTCGTTGCCGGCTCGTTCCGCTTCTTCCAACGCCTCGTCGATACGGGCCCGGTAGCTTCCTAGTCCGGAGTTCGCCTGCTGCTGTACGCCCTGGTAGTCCGGGTCGTTGTGATACTTCGGATCGACCACCTGTTTCGGTTCGACCCAGCCGTCCTCGGTGACGGCATGACCGGCAGTCTCGGCATCCGCCACCGCATGGCGCAGTTTGCGCTGGGCAGCTTGCATGCGGGTGCTGAGCGCGTCCAGGACGTTCGAATGAGTAGCGCGTTCGTCTGCGCGGTCTTCAGCTTGCTCTCGGTGGCTTCGAGCGCGCCGAAACCGTAGGAGGCAGTGACTCCCGACCAGCTTGCCTTGTGCAGTGGTCCCGAGACGCGCTTGCCGCTGCCGATCCGGGTGTCGTCCAAGGTCTTGGCCAGCTTCTGCCACGAACCGGTGGCGGCCTCCAGATCCGAGAAGTCCTGACGGAAGAGTTGCGCGAAGAGCTCCGGCACTCCGCTCACCAGCCCTTGAAGCAGTCGCCGACGTGCGTCTCATTGATGCTGTGGCCGTCTGCCACCAGTCGCAGACCGTTCGCGTGTTCCGCAAGGCGATCCTTCAGTGTGGTCAGGGCATCTCCCCAGCCGGTGCTGACGGCCTCGATACGGCCCTTGCCATCCCACGCCCGAAATGAGGCAGCGGCCGCAGCCGTGTCGTCGATCGCCTTCCGTAAAGGGCCCTGCAAATCTGTCGCGAGCATGTCCGCCGCACCCGCCGAGGCGTACAGCTCGGTTACGGAGACACTGAGATCCTCTGTCATCTGCTCTTCATCCCTGCGTCACGCACCCCTCTCGGGCCATGGCAACTGAGCCTAGCTGTGCCGGGAGTTCCCGGAAGCGAACGCTGGAGTTCGACTGGATCGCATACCCCGCCCGGCTGAAACCCGCCTCCTGGTCCGGGTACGCCCGCAGGGGCGGCTACCGGGAGGAATCCAGTAGCCCCCTTCGGGCGTTCAGCGGTCACCGCGGTCGACGGCGGGTTCCGGTTGTCCCTGCGCACTCCCGAGCGCGCCGCCCGACTGATTTCGCTACGTCCCGGCAGTGCGGGTTGCCTGGTATGGCCTGGCACCACGACCCCAGCCCCGCCGGAGAGTTGACACCCGTCAACTCCACGTGACGAAGAACTTGATCCTCCGCGCGGACTGCCGGCACCTTCGGAACCAGCAATCAAGACATCGCGCATATGGCTGCGCATGCCCTGTGGCCGTCCCTTCGGGGGCGGTCACAAACACATTTCAGGCGCGGTTCGGCACCGAAGTGCCCTGCGGGGTGTTCGCGTCCCGGGCGCCACGGCGCCGGGACCCGGTGCGGTTCGCTCAGGTGGTGAGCAGGACGCCCGCGTAACTCACCGACGCGATAACCACCCAGGAGGCGAGGCCGAGCATGGCCGTCCTGGCTCCGGAACGGGCGAGCGACGGCAGATGTACGGCGCTGCCGAGACCGAACAGTGCCGCGGCCAGCAGAAGTTCCTGCGCGGTGTCGGCGGCATCGAGCACTCCGGCGGGCAGCACACCCGTGCTGCGCAGGGCCGTCATCGCCAGGAAGCCGATCACGAACAGTGGTATCAGGGCCGGGCGGCGAGTACCCACCGCCTGCCGGCCGCCGGCCGCTTCGTGAGCCCGCCGCCGGTAGGCCACAGCGACCCCGGCGACCAGCGGTGCGAGCATCGCCACCCGGATCAGCTTGACCATCACGGCCTCGCCGAGCGCGGTCGGTCCGGCCGTCTGGGCGGTGGCCACGACCTGGCCGACGTCGTGGACGCCGGCGCCCACCCAGCGGCCGAACTGAACAGTGTCCAGGCCTAGCGGATGGTGCAGCAGCGGCAGGACCGCGATGGCGAGGGTCCCGCACAGGGTGACCAGCGCGACCGAGGTCGCCACGTCGGCCGCAAGCTGCTCGTCGTCGTCCTCCTTGCCGAGCGCACTGCTGACCGCGCCGATCGCCGAGGCGCCGCAGATCGAGTAGCCGGTGGCGATCAGCAGCGGCTGGTCGCCGGGCAGTCCCAGCTTCCGGCCGAGCCACCAGGTCCCGAAGAAGGTCACGAGGACCACGCCGAGCACCATGGTCACGGTCGCCCAGCCGAGCCCCAGGACATCGCCGATGCTGAGTTTCAGCCCGAGCAGCACGATGCCGGCGCGCATCAGCCGCTTGCCCGCCGTCGAGAGCCCTGCGCGGCCCCGGCCGCGTACGAACGGATGCACCCCGGGAAGATGCGCCGCCACGACTCCGAGCACGACGGCAGCGGTCAGCATCGGCACGGCGGGCAGCAGGGCGTGCACCCCCTCGGCCAGCCCGAGCCCGACGACGGCCAGCGCGAGGCCGGGAGCGTTGCGGCGCACCGGGCCCGGTGCGGATGCGCTGCCTGCGCGTGACGGCCTCGCCGACTGTCGCCCAAGGGGTGGTGACTGGGGGTGTTCCGTGTCCAGAGTCATGATCACCAGCGTGTGGGGGATCCACGCCGCCCGGTAGACGTGAATCGGAGCCCAGGTCATAGGGTTGTCCTATGAAGGGTTTCCTATGAGCGAGCGCGGCGAGAACCGGGGCAGCGGGCAGCGCCCGCTGCCCGACCTGCAGTCACTGCAGCTGCTTGTCACCGTGGCGGAGACCGGCAGCCTGGGCAGGGCGGCGGCGCGGCTGCTCATCAGCCAGCCGTCGGCCAGCGCGCGGATGCGCACGCTGGAGCGCCGTCTCGGGCTGCAGCTCCTGGACCGCTCCACCGCGGGATCCCGGCTGACCCCGGCCGGAGCGGTGGTGACCGACTGGGCGCGGGCGGTGCTCGAACAGGCCGCAGCGCTGGTCGAAGGGGCCGCCGCGCTGCGGTCGCGGCAGGACAGCCGACTGCGTGTCGCCGCCAGTCTGACCATCGCGGAAGAGCTGATGCCCGGCTGGCTCGTCACCTTGCGGGACAGCGCCCCGGACGCCCACGTCGGGCTGACGGTGACCAACAGCTGGGGCGTGGTCGAGGCACTACGCCGCGGGGGCTGCGATCTGGGTTTTATCGAGGGCCCGAAGGTCCCCGACGATCTGCACCGCTCAGCGGTGGGGCGTGACCGGCTCGCGGTCGTGGTGGCCCCCGGCCACCCCTGGACACACCGTCGCAGCGTCCTGACCGGACGTGAGCTGGCCGACACCCCGCTGCTGCTGCGCGAGGCGGGCTCCGGTACCCGGGAGACACTGGAGCGGGCACTGCGTCCGTACGACGGAATCGCCGTTCCGGTCCTTGAACTCGGTTCCACCGCCCCCCTGCGCAGCGCGGCAGCCCGGGGTCTGGCCCCCGCGGTGCTCTCCGCGCTCGCCGTGCGCGAGGACGTGGCATCAGGCCGTCTGGTAGAGGTCGAGGTCAGCCCCGCTGTCCGGCTGGACCGCGTCCTGCATGCGGTCTGGCCCAAGGGCCGCGAACTACCGGAGCCGGCCCTCCATCTGCTCCGGGTGGCCAAGCACCGGTAGTGCGCAGGCAGAGGCAGGGTCGCCGACGGCGAAGCCGGCCCACCGCGCATCCGGGATGGTCTTCCGCGCGTCGAGGGCCTGCCTGAGGGAGGCGTATCTCTCGGGCAGGCCCTCGGCCTCCAGGTGCATACGCATGCCGACGCGGTCCGCGCCGGAGTAGTCGAAGATCATGCCGTCGATGTCCCAGAGCACGGCGCGGATCGGCATCTCACCAGCGTATGCGTCTACGCGGCCAGCATGGTGGGCTTTGCGGTGCTTTGCAGGCCGATGAAGACAATCTTGAGGTCATCGATCTGCTCAAGAGAGAACAGGTCGTCCGGACCGCCGGGCGCACTGTCATGGAAGGGGCTGCCGACTTCGTACAGATCCCCGACGTCGAGCACACCACGCTTGGTGACCACATCGACGATGAGCATGATGAAGTCCAGCTGCGCGGCGCTCAACTGCATTCCTGCGATGAAGCCCTCGAAGGCCCGCTGGGCGGCCTGCCGGTCCAGTCCGCACAGAGTGCGGACGAACAGACCAAGACCTCCCGTGGCCCGGACCTCGTCAAGATCCTCGGGCGAGGCCACCGCCTCGGCAAGGAAGATCTCCTCCAGACCGGCCAGGTCGTCTTCGGTGATCTGCTCGTTGTGACGCAGCTTGTGGACAGTCGGCAGATCTTCGTGACGCAGCAGATACGCGCGGGCCTTCTGGCGGAACCTCTGCTCGTCCGTGCCCGTCGGCATGTCCTTGATGTCCGCCTCGGAGATCTCGCCGAACTCGTCCTCGAAGTCGGTGTAGACGATCTTCCGCTTGGCCTTGGCGTCCACCAGCTTGGCCAGCCCTCGCAACCTTCTGCGCAGGTCCTCCAGCATCGGCAGGGTGACGTCCTGCCACCACTCTTCACTTGCTGCCGCCTCCAGCAGTTCCAGTTGGTCGGCGACGGCCGGGATGTTGGTCTTTCCGAGCAGGTCCTCCGCAATGTCGCGGACCTTCTGGCGCAGCTTGGCGTATTCCTTGCCGCCGTCCAGCGCCGCGAGCTGCAGCCGGAAGGCGATGAGGTCGAAGCGCTTGGCCTCCTCGCGAGTCTCGTCGGGGTCCGGTTCGTGGTCGCTGGGCAGGCGGAGCAGCTTCTCGCGGACGGCATGTTCGGCTTCTTCGTCGATCCGGTGCCAGGTGCGGAAGTCGGCGAATGTCTCGATCTCACGGCGGTGCGGGCGGACGAGGAAGTTGTCCAGATTCATCCCGGCAACGGTGGCGTGCAGACGGTGGGCCAGGGCCCACCGGACCGACGGCTCGGTCGCAATGGCATCGGGGCCGCCATCACGGGCTGGGTCCGGCTGCTGTCGGCGGTCGAGGCTGCGCAGCAGGTCCAGCTGCAGGCCGAGCAGACGCTCGCTCAGGGCGGGAGCCTGGCGGGCTTCTACGCCAGCGAGCTCGCTGTTGAAGAAGTCGATGTTGCCGCAGAAGTCGAAGACCCGGAAGTTCTGCTTGGCGTGGTCGGGGTTCGTCTCGTCCGGCCCGAAGAGGGCCGGACGCAGCCGGGTGCCGCGGCCGATCATCTGCCAGAACTTGGTCTTGGAGAAGACCGGCTTGGCGAAGACCAGGTTGACGACCTCCGGTACATCGATGCCGGTGTCGAGCATGTCGACGGAGATCGCAATGTCGGGTTCCTTGCGCGCTGCGGAGAAGTCCTCGATCAGGGACTGGCGGTAGGTCTCCTTGTACGTGATCACTCGCGCCTGGTGGCCGGCGCCCTTGGGATAGCTGGCGTTGTACCGGGCCTCGATGAACCGGGCGTGCTCGTTGTTCTTCGCGAAGATGATCGTCTTGCCGAGGCGGTCACCGCCCTCGACACGGTGGCCCTGGGTGACCAGGACTTCCAGCATCTTGTCGACGGTGTCCTCATTGAACAGGATTCTGTTCATCTCGTGGCGGCTGACGGCGTCCGGCTTCTCGCCGTCCTCGGACCACTCCTTGTCATCCCATTCGGCCTTCTCCTCGTCGGAGAGCTCTTCGTAGCGGATGCCTCGCTCCATGAACTTCAACGGCACCTTCACGGCCTTCGGCGGCACGAGGTATCCCTCGCCAACCGCCTCGTTCAGGCCGTAGGAGTCGGTGGGGACGCCGTCCTCCAACTGGAACAGCTTGTACGTGTTGCGGTCGATCTCGTCCTTCGGGGTGGCGGTCAGGCCGAGGAGGAGCGAGTCGAAGTAGCGGAAGATCGCCCCGTACTTCGCATAGACGGAACGGTGGGCCTCATCGATGACGATGAGGTCGAAGTAGCCGGGACCGAAGCGGCGGCGGCCCGCGGCGTCCGACACGTCGATCTGGTTCATCATCGTCTGGTAGGTGGAGACGAAGACGTGCGCCGACGCGGACTTGTCGTCCAGGAGACTGGCGACGGGAGTGTTCGGAAGGTGCTCCTTGAACGCCTTCATCGTCTGGATGACCAGGGCCTCGCGGTCGGCGAGGAACAGCACACGCTGAGCCCATCCGGCCTTCTTCAGCTGGTCGACGAGGGCCACGGTGGTACGCGTCTTGCCAGTGCCGGTCGCCATGACGAGGAGGGCCTGGCGCTGGCGGTCGCGTTCGTACGTCTCGCCGACGCGTTTGATGGCGCGCAGCTGGTACGGGCGGCCGGCGATCTTCTCGTTCACCGGGGTGGTCGTCAGGGAGAGGCGGCCCGCCCGCTGCCGCACATGCCAGTGGAGCTGGTCGTGGGTGAGGAAACCCTGGACCTGGCGGGGCGGGTAGCGCAGTCCGTCGTCCCAGAGGTAGGTCTCGTAGCCGTTGGTGTAGAAGATCACCGGGCGTCGGTTGAACTCGGCGGCGAGGGCGTCCGCGTACAGCTTTGCCTGCTGCTGGCCGTCGCGGGGGTCGCGGCCGGTGCGCTTGGCTTCAACGACGGCAAGCGGCTTGCCGTCCGCGCCCCACAGGACGTAGTCGACGAAACCGTTGCCGGAGGCGGTCTGCATGCCGGTCACCGGACGCTCGACGGTGAACTTGCCCGCCGGGTCGGTCCCAGTGCCCGCCAGGTCCCAGCCGGCCTCCTTGAGGAGGAGGTCTATGAACGTGTCGCGGGTGGTGGCCTCGTCGTAGTCGTGGGTGTCCTGAACCATCTGGTTCGCGGCCTTGGCGGCGGCGACCTGGGCCTGGAGCTGGGCGAGCTGGGCAGCAAGGGCTTCGCTGGCGGCACGGGCCTTGCCGAGTTCATCCGCCTGCTGCTGGTAGCGCTTCTGGTCCTCCTCCGCCTGCTCGCGCAGCTCCGCCTGCTTCTTGAGGCGGGCCTCGGGAGAGAGCGGGCGCGGGATGGCCGTGGAGTCGAACTCCATGCCCGCGGTGGGGAGGTCGTGGGCCTGACCCGTATAGGTGCGGGCGAACCAGTAGAGCGAGTGGAACAGCTCGCGCAGGCTCGAGACTGCGGCCTGCGGAGGCACGGGGGCCTGCTTGTGGACCGCATGGTTGCCCTGGCGGCGGATGATATCCATCTTCGCGTTCACGGTGGGACCGACGAGGGTCCGGAACGACGGCTCGTGGAGCATCGCGTTGAGGTCCATCTTGTACGGGGCCCGGAGCGAGGTGTCCTTGTCGTACATCCAGTGCACAGCCAGTTCGATCGCCCGGCGGGCGTAGAAGCAGGCGGTCCGGGGATCGGCGTAGGCAAGGCGCTCGGCGCGACTCGCCTCCTCGTGGAGGGCCGGCCATTCGGCCTTGAGGAACGCGAAGTTCCCGGCGGGGCGGGCGAGGTGGCGGACTGCGGCCTCCTCCGGTGACCGGTGCGTCCTCGGGGGGCCGGGAGTGGGGCGCGGGCCCGGCTTGGGCGGACCCGCCTCGCTGCTGCCGTCCCGGATACCGTCGTTCCCTTGGTTGCTGGCCATCGCTGTGGCGCCCCTCTCCCCTGTACCGGTCCCTGTACGCGGCCGTGAACTACGTGATGCGGCAGCGCCGACCACGCCCCGGGTCTCCCCAGACCGGGCGCGGTCGGCGTGGTGGTGCGGTGGTTCGTGTGCGGTGTTACGGGTTACGCGGCTTCATGATCCCAGAGCTGCCCGGCGAAGGCTCGCTGTTGGACGGATTCGAAGAGCTCGTCGAGGGTGGCGAGGTGCCTCTCATGCAGCATCCGACTCTTGCGGATTCCGGCGACTCTCCCAACATATTCTTCCTGAACTTCCAGCGGCGGAAGTCGCACAGGCAGGGATTTGATCAACCCCATGTTGAGGCCTGACATGATTGCCCCCTTAGCCACCTTCGACAAATATGAGCGACTCTCAGGATGTTCCAGGAAATAGCTGTGCAAAAACTCCGGAAGACACTTAGCCCGATCAAGGGTAATGCAGCACAGATGCTTGGTATTAATGGAAACAGGAATATCATCCGGGACAACTGCAGACCGACCACAAGTTCCCATGATGGTGATAAGGAGATCCCCAGGGTACACTGTATACCGAGCGAGTTCTTGGTATTTTTCTTCTGAAATATACCGACGCTCACCCCATCTAAATTCATTCTTGACGGCGTTGTCGATACCAAGGACTGCGACGCCCTCATCAGTGAACTCCTCGTGCAGGAGCTGGCTTCCGAACGGACCAGTCCTGATACTCCCCTTCTCCGAAACCGCAAGATCCGCAACGTGAACCTCCCGCCAATCCTGCTGGAGGGCACCGAACATGTCGAGGAAGGTAGAGCGGACAAGGTCATCGAGAAGGGCGATGGCCTTGCGGCGCTGAGCGCGGAGGGCATCTACCTGATCGAGGACTGAGGCGATGCGCTTCTGCTCGGCGAGCTGCGGCAACGGGACAGGTAGGTCAGCGCAGCGCTTCAGATCGAGGTTGGCGATGTTCGTGGTCTGACGACTGAAGCTCCGTACGGTTTCCTGAATGCGCGCGGATGAAAACCACCGATACAAGTAACGGCGATTCACCTGGGACACATCGCCACGCAGAGCAGTGACGAACCCACCAAAAGAAGTTGACTTATCCAGTCGGGGAATCCAGCAGCACTTACCAACCAAATTCCAACTATTAGCACTAGAGATTAGAACATCACCCTCCTCAAGATACTGCTCAGAGCGCTTAACGAATCCCGAATCCACCGACCATACGTCCGACAAGTCCACTTGAGCTTGAACGTTCTTCGTCCGCATGCACCAAACGGACGAAGTGGTTCCATTGGGTACTACATCAGTCGGCTTAAAGGTGATACCGCGTACGAATGACGCGACATCGCCGAGGCGCTTGTGCGTCACAGTCACTTCAGCATCTCCTTTACTTTGACCGCACCCTTGGCGATCTCGGCATCGAGGCGTTCCAAGTCGGCCAGGATTTCGAGGGGGGATCGGGTCTTGACCTCCTCGTGGAGGATTTCCTTGTAGCGGTTCAGGGACAGATCGTAACCATGGGCAGCGATGTCCGACTTGGGTACGCAGAAGCTCTGTTCGGTCCTCGCGCGGTCGCGTTCTGAGGTGCCTCGGTTGAACCAGCGGGTCAGGACGTCCGGGAGGTTGTTCTTCTCGTGCTCCTCCTCGGTCAGAGGCTTGTCCGCAGGCGTCGGGCGGACGCCGAGGCGGTCTTCCGGGAGGAGTTCGTTGCGCTTGTCGTCCAGGGAGAGGCCGTCAGCCTTGACGTCGTAGAACCAGACGTCATCCGTGCCACCACTGTCGGTGCGGGTGAAGAAGAGGATGGCTGTCGAGACACCGGCGTACGGCCTGAAGACGCCACTGGGGAGCTTGACCACCGCCTGGAGCTGCTGCTCCTCGACCAGCATGCGGCGAAGTTCCTTGTGGGCCTTTGTGGAGCCGAAGAGGACGCCGTCGGGGACGATGACGGCCGCGCGGCCACCGGGCTTGAGGAGACGCAGGAACAGAGCCAGGAAGAGGAGTTCCGTCTTCTTCGTCTTGACGATCGACTGGAGGTCCTTCGCCGTCGACTCGTAGTCGAGGCTGCCCGCGAAGGGCGGGTTGGCGAGGATCAGGGAGTACTTCTCCGCCTCACCGGCCGCCGACTCCGCGAGGGAGTCGCGCCAGCGGATGTCCGGGCTCTCCACGCCGTGGAGCAGCATGTTCATCGAGCCGATGCGGAGCATCGTGGAGTCGAAGTCGAAGCCGTGAAACATCGACTCGTTGAAGTGCTTGCGTTGTTCCGCGCCGAGCAGGGCTTCCTTATGGGTGCGCTTGACGTACGACGACGTCTGCACCAGGAAGCCCGCTGTGCCGCAGGCCGGGTCGCAGACCTCGTCGCCGGGGCCGGGCTGGGTCATCTCGACCATCAGGTCGATGATGTGCCGGGGTGTGCGGAACTGGCCATTCTGACCAGCTGAGGCGATCTTCGCGAGTAGGTACTCGTAGATGTCGCCCTTGGTGTCGCTCTTGTCCATGCCGAGGTCGTCGAGGAGGTCGACGACCTTCGCGAGGAGGTTCGCGTTCGGGATGGTGAAGCGGGCGTCCTTCATGTGATGCGAGTACGTCGAGTCGTCGCCGCCCATGCGACGCAGGTACGGGAAGACGCCTTCGGCGACGATCCCGTACATGAGCTCGGGGTCGCGGACCTTGAAGTTCTGCCAGCGCAAGTCCTGCTGGTCCGCGTCGAAGAACGGGGCGGGATCAGGCGTGCCCGTGGCGTTCGCCCGGCGGTCATTGATTGTCTGGATTTCATCAAGCCGCTTGATGAAGAGCAGGTACGTGATCTGCTCCATCACCTCCAGTGGGTTGGAGATGCCACCCGACCAGAACGCGTCCCAGACGCGTCCCACCTTGCTCTTCACTTCACCGGTAATCACCCTGCGAGCTTACTTCCGCCCGCTGACACCGGGAGCCGCTCCGGCACACGCGACTCCACGTTCCGTAGCGGCGGAGTCGCAGCCTCATTCAGGGTTGCCTCCCAAGGCTCTCGTTCTCCTTGATCGATGCGACCAGAGCGGACAGACCGGCCCGGGTTGCGACGAGTATCACGTCCGGGTCGTCGCTCTCACGCAACCGGAGCGTGCCGTCGGGCGCAGCGGCCACGTTGACGCAGTTCGCAGCCTCGCCGCTGAACGTTGACTTCTGCCAGGCCAAGGGAGCCACGGGATACCACTTTCTCTCAGAGTGAGCGCATGACGTGCAGGATGAGATCCCGCGACTTCGACGGCCCGAGCGCACACGCCTCCATGCGGTCCAGCACCGTCCGGTACTTGGCGACCTGAGACTCACCGTCGACGAACACGGAGCCATGGTCCGTATCCAGTTGAACGGTGTCCAGCTGCGGAAGCGGGCCACCGAACTGGACGATTCCGTGGCCAGCGCCGGGAAAGGTTCCGATCCCGAAGGGGATCACCGAGACTGTCAGGTGTGCCTCTTCGCTGCAATCGATCAGGCATTGCAGCTGACCTTTGGCAACGCTCGCGCCGCCGAACCCCATTCTCAGTGCGGCCTCGTGGACGATCGCCGTCACCGGAGTGGGCTCGCTCCCGTGCAGAACCGCCTGGCGCTTGAGCCTGTGGGAAACCCGGTGCTCCACCTCGTACGGAGCCAAGGCGGGCACGACATCACCGATGACCACGCGTGCGTGTTCCCTTGTCTGCAGGAGGCCGGGGATGTGGATGACAGATGCGATGCGCATCGTCTGCGCATGGTGCTCCAGCTCCGCGAGGTCCAAGGCGTCGGCCGGAAGGATCTCTCGGTACTCCTCCCACCACCCGCGCGTCCGGCCGCCTGTCATCTCCGCAAGAGCTTCGATCAGCTCGCTGTCGGCGCATTCGTACAGTCTGGCCAGGGCTCTGACCCGCTCAGCGCTCACCGCATAGCTGCCGGCCTCGATGTTGCTGATACGAGACTGCGTCGCGCCGAAGAGTTCGCCTGCCCGAGTGGCGGACAAGTCTGCGTGCTCCCTCATCCTGCGCAGCTCCGCCCCCAGGCGCCGTTGCCTCACGGACGGCGGAAGTTTGGCACGGGCCACTGTCCTCGCTCCTCGTGTACAGGGCCGCCCATGTCACCCACACGAGGGGCTTTGGGCTACAAATCAACGGATCGATGGAATACATACCAACGCGCACTCTACGGTTACCCCTGTCGGCCTCCCAACTCCTCACCACTGACAGGAGATCCAGCATGGCCACCGTATCCCCGCCCTCCTCCCTCCCCGCCCCTCCCGACGGCTTCGCCGAAGAGATCCGCGCCCTCGTAGAAGCCACCGCACCCCGCCTCTTCGCTGTCGTCGAGCAGTTCCGTACCTCCGACGGCGATCACGATGCCCGCGTCGCCGCGTGGGGACTCGCGCACGAGGACGGGAGCGCCCAGGTCACCGCCGTGGACGGCGGGTTCCGGATGTCGCTGCGCACTCCTGACCGTGCCGCCCACATGATCTCCATGCGCCCCGGAAGCATCGGCTGCCTCGTATGGCCCGGCTCGACGACTGCCCCTTTCACTCCAGAGAGTTGAACCCAGTCAACTCAGAGCGACGTCGCGCTTGACCCTGGGCTCCGGCGCCTGGCAGCATCGGAAGCAGCAAACAAAACATCGCGCATATGGCTGCGCAGACCCTGTGGCCGTCCCTTCGGGGGCGGCCACAGACGTGTTTCAGGGGAGGTTCGGTGCATCTCTGCTACATCGACGAGGCCGGTAACGGGCAGACGCTCGATCCGGCCAAGCCGGATGCGCCGCCCGTACTCGTCATCGGCGGATTCACCGTTCCCCGTGCCCAAGTCGAGGAGTTGACCTGGGACTTCCTCAACGTCAAAAAGCACTATCGACCCCAGTTGAAGCACGTCATGCATCTGTCCGAGCTGATCCAGCACGAGATCAAGGGGTCCGACGTCCGCAAGAACTTGCGGGCCGGCAATCACAACTGGCGCCGGGCCGCGATGGAACTCGTGTCGTCCCTGCTCGACAGACTGGAACGCCACGACGTGCGACTCCTCGCTCGCGTCTGGATCAAGGAAGAAGGACTCGCCTTCAACGAGTCCGGTGTCTACCCGACCTCCGTGGGTTCGTTGACCGAGACGTTCCAGGCTCAGCTGGCCCACGAGCATTCACGCGGGATGATGGTCCTCGACAGCCGCACCAAGGTGAAGAACGCGCCCAACGTGCACTGTGTGACCACCCGCAAGTACCGCACGGGCGGGGACGGCCTCCGGGGGATCATCGAGTCCCCTGTCTTCGGTCACAGCGACACGCACACCCTGTTACAGGTCGCGGACCTGGTGGTGTCGTCCTTGCTGTTCCCGATCGCCTGCCATGCCTATCTCAACGACCTCACGTGGAACGTGCACTGCGACGACGCCTACGCGCCGCTGCGGGAGGAGTTCGGTGAGCGTCTGAAGAAGCTCCAGTTCCGCTACCAGGATCCGAGCGGGAAATGGCGCGGCGGCATCGTGGTCTCGGACCGGCGCACCGCGCAGTCCTCCAGCCTGATGTTCGGCGACGGGAAACGTGTGGGAGCCGGGGCCGTCATCCCCGGACAGCAGACCGGCCCGCGTGAGGTGCCGCTGGCGCCGTGAACGGCCGGAGGCCGGGGCTTCCCCGTGGGAACCCCGGCCTCCGGCGTACGTACGACTACGCGGCGACCAGCCTGGCCAGTGCCGCGTCGATACGGGCCAGGGTCTTCTCGCGGCCCAGGATCTCCAGGGACTCGAAGAGCGGCAGGCCGATCGTGCGGCCGGTGACGGCGACGCGGACCGGGGCCTGGGCCTTGCCGAGCTTCAGGCCGTGCTCCTCGCCGGCGGTGAGGATGGCGTTCTTCAGGGTGTCGGCGTTCCATTCGGCGCCGGCCAGCTTGGCGCGGGCCGTGACCAGCAGGGCGTCGGAGCCCTCCTTCATCGCCTTGGCCCAGGACGCCTCGTCCGTCGCCGGCTCGTCGAGGAAGAGGAAGTCGACGTTGGCGGTGATGTCCGAGAGGACCGTGACGCGGGTCTGGGCGTACGGGGCGATCGCCGCGAACTGGTCCGCGTCGAAGGACTCCGGGGCCCACGGGGCGAACGGGGCCTTCAGCCAGGGGCCGCACGCCTCGGTGAACGTCTTCACATCCAGCTTGCGGATGTGCTCGGCGTTGATGTGCTCGCACTTCTTCAGGTCGAAGCGCGCCGGGTTGGCGTTGACGTCCTTGATGTCGAACGCGGCCACCATCTCCTCGATGGAGAAGATGTCGCGGTCCTCGGCGATGGACCAGCCCAGCAGGGAGAGGTAGTTGAGCAGCCCCTCGTGCAGGAAGCCGCGCTCGCGGTAGAGGTTGAGCGAGGCCTGCGGGTCGCGCTTGGAGAGCTTCTTGTTGCCCTCGCCCATGACGTACGGGAGGTGGCCGAACGCGGGGGTGTCCTTGGCGATGCCGAGCTCGATCAGCGCCTTGTAGAGCGCGAGCTGGCGCGGGGTGGAGGAGAGCAGGTCCTCACCGCGCAGGACGTGGGTAATCTCCATCAGCGCGTCGTCGACCGGGTTGACCAGCGTGTAGAGCGGGGCGCCGTTGGCACGGACGATGCCGTAGTCCGGCACGTTCTCCGGCTGGAAGGTCAGCTCGCCGCGGACCAGATCGGTGAAGGTGAGCGCCTCGTCGGGCATCCGGAAGCGGACGATGGAGGTGCGGCCCTCGGCCTCGTACGCGGCGGTCTGCTCGGCCGTGAGGTCGCGGCAGTGGCCGTCGTAGCCGGACGGCTTGCCGGCGGCGCGGGCGGCGTCGCGGCGGGTGTCGAGCTCCTCGGTGGTGCAGTAGCAGTGGTACGCGTACCCGCCGGTGAGGAGCTTCTCGGCGACATCCTTGTAGATGTCCATGCGCTGCGACTGGCGGTACGGGGCGTGCGGGCCGCCGACCTCGGGGCCCTCGTCCCAGTCGAAGCCGAGCCAGCGCATCGAATCCAGGAGCTGGTTGTAGGAGTCCTCGGAGTCGCGGGCCGCGTCGGTGTCCTCGATGCGGAAGACCAGGGTGCCGCCGTGGTGCCGGGCGAAGGCCCAGTTGAAGAGGGCGGTGCGGACCAGGCCCACATGAGGGTTGCCGGTCGGGGAGGGACAGAAACGAACGCGGGGGGGTACCCCCTGGTCGAGCGGAGCCGAGAGCTTGGGGGAGGGTGCGTTAACCACGCTTGATCACCTTGTTGGTGAGAGTGCCGATGCCTTCGATGGTGACGGCGACCTCGTCGCCGACATGGAGGGGTCCGACCCCTGCGGGAGTGCCGGTGAGGATCACATCGCCCGGGAGCAGCGTCATGGCTTCCGTGATGTGGACGACCAGATCCTCGATCGAGCGGATCATGTCGCTCGTACGGCCCAGTTGGCGTTGCTCGCCGTTGACCGTGGCCTGAATGGTCAGGTCGCTGGGGTCGAGGTCGGTCTCCACCCAGGGGCCCAGCGGGCAGGACGTGTCGAAGCCCTTGGCCCGGGCCCACTGCTTCTCGCGCTTCTGGGCATCGCGGGCGGTGACGTCATTGGCGCAGGTGTAGCCGAAGATGACGTCCTTCACGCGCTCACGCGGCACTTCGCGGCACATACGGCCGATGACCACGGCCAGTTCGGCCTCGTGGTGGAGTTCGTTGGAGAAGGAGGGGTACTCGATGGCGTCGCCGGAGCCGATCACCGAGGTGGTGGGCTTGAAGAAGGCGACGGGGACGTCCGGTACCTCGTTGCCGAGTTCCGCGGCGTGCTCCGCGTAGTTGCGGCCGATGGCCACGACCTTGTTGGGGAGCACGGGCGGCAGGAGGCGGACCTTGCTCAGCGGGACCTTGGTGCCGGAGAGCTCGAACTCGGCGTACGGAATGCCCTTGATGATGTCGAGGACGAGACCATCGGGCCCCTCGCCCTCGACGGCGCCGAAGGCGACATTGCCGTCGATGGAGAACCTGGCGATGCGCACGGGATGCTGTCGCCCCTCACTTGCTGGCTGGCTGAAGACTGACGCTCCAGGCTAACGCGGGTGAGGGGGGACAACGCGCGCATTACTCCGGGGCGGCGGCGGTTGCCGGGGCCGTGGCCGGGGCTTGCATGAGGATGGTGCGGCGGGGGTTGGCCGTCTGGGTGGGCAGGTCGACGGCGTGCTCCGGCAGTTCCCGTGTCTGCAGCTCGTCGGCGTCCTTGAGGTGCGCCAGCGTGGTGCGCCGGGGGTTGGCAATGTTGCGGAACATCATCGTCGTCTTCATCTGCCGTTCGGACCCTGTCGGTACGGGCGCCGCCCGGAGGGGCGCCGGTTGTCGGATTTGCCATCCCTGTAAAGCGTCAGGCTAAACATCCGATTCCCTTCGAAAGCCCGGATGAGACGACGATCATCATGTGAGTTTCCTCACGGCCGCGTCGACAATTACCCCATTCCGGGCAGCCGATCGCCCCGGCAGAAACGGACATTGCATCACTGAATGAGCCATTCCGCTCCTGATCATGTCGACTGGGACACCCTTCACCCCTCGTCAATTCATCCTTAATGATCCACTTTGCCCGTGAACGCGCTCCACGGTTTGTTACCCATTCATCACAACGTGTCACTCAGGTGACTGCCCGGTAGGGGGCCCTTGTTGGAGATCCGGCACTGTGCTGGAATTCCACGCACCGCCGCGGGTTTCAGGGCCGGCGCGCAGGGGCGCAACGGAGCGCCGAGTGGCGGCGGGAAGGGGAAGAGCGCCGGTCACTCACGACCACCAGGGGGCGGACACAACGCCCCACGACGCCGACACCGTCCCACCCGTCTTCGCGCGGAGGGACGCCTGGTCCAGAGGTTGCGACGCTAGTGCAGGGACGTTTCAAGAGGGATGGCAGCGCTGCGGCGGAACAGGAGCCGCGCGGCGGGACCGACCGCGGTTCCTCGCCCCAGCACGCCCAGAACCCCGGACCGGCCTCGGCCGGCAACAGCGGTGATCGCGACCGACAGCCCGGGGCCACGGCGAGCAGCGGCGCCGATCCGCTCTCGTCGCCCAAGCCCCGGGGCGCCGTCAGCACAGGCTCGCGAGCAGCTCTTCGCAACTGGCGGATCAGCACGCGTCTGGTCTCCCTGCTCGCCCTTCCCGTGGTCGCAGCGACCACGCTGGGCGGACTGCGGATCAACGACTCCATGAACGACATCCAGCAGCTGGATCACATGCAGCTGCTGACCAAGATGACCAAGCAGGCGACCACGCTCGCCCAGGCGCTCCAGGAGGAGCGCGACCGCTCGGCCGGTCCGCTGTCCAACGGGGTGAAGGCCGACGACTTCAAGGTCACCGAGCCCCGCAAGAAGACCGACCGGGCGAAGACGGCGTTCCTCGACGGGACGGACGCGATCGGCGACCCGTCGGGCGACGAGGCCCTCGAGGGCATCCACGCGAGCGTCCAGCAGATCGCCAGCCAGCTGAACTCGATCCGCGAGATCCGTAAGACGGCGTACGCCAAGGGCTCCCCGAGTCTCCAGACCGTCGACCAGTACAGCCAGCTGATCACCTCGCTGCTGAGCCTCTCGCAGGACATGGCGCAGGCGACGAGCAACTCGGAGATGATCAAGCGGACCCGGGCACTGGCGGCCTTCTCCTCCGCCAAGGAGTACGCCTCGGTCCAGCGAGCGGTCATCGCCGCGGCGCTGCCCGGCGGCAACAACAAGCAGCCGGACCTCGACCAGAACGACCAGCAGTTCGGCCGCGCCGCGCTGCGCAAGGAAGACTCTGCGCTCCGCTCCTTCGAGGGGGTCTACGCGGCGACCGGCAACGACGCCGAAGAGCTGATCGCCACGCTGAAGGAGGGCAACCCGGAGATCAAGGCTTCCGAGACCTACGCGAAGAAGGTCCTGGACAGTCCCTCCGGCATGGAAGGCATGCCGCGGCGTTCCTACCTGGACTGGTACGACCAGAGCTCCACCAAGATCCAGGCGATGAAGACCATCGAGGAGACCCTCCTCAGCGACATGGAGGGCAAGGCCCGCGAGCTCCGCGACGAGTCGAAGCGCGAAGCGATCGTCAGCGGTGCGCTCATCCTGCTGGTGCTCGGCGTCTCGCTGGTCGGCGCCTTCGTCGTCGCCCGGTCGATGATCCGCTCGCTGCGGCGGCTGCAGGACACAGCTACGCGCGTCGCCCAGGACCGGCTGCCCGAGCTCGTCAAGCAGCTCTCCGAGGCCGACCCGCAGGACGTCGACACCTCGGTCGAGTCGGTCGGTGTGCACTCCCGGGACGAGATCGGCAAGGTGGCCGCGGCCTTCGACGACGTGCACCGCGAGGCCGTCCGCCTCGCCGCCGAGCAGGCCCTCCTGCGAGGCAACGTCAACGCGATGTTCACCAACCTCTCGCGCCGCAGCCAGGGCCTCATCCAGCGTCAGCTCTCGCTCATCTCCGAACTGGAGTCGCGCGAGGCCGACCCGGACCAGCTGTCCTCGCTCTTCAAGCTCGACCACCTCGCGACCCGTATGCGCCGTAACGGCGAAAACCTCCTCGTCCTCGCGGGTGAGGAGCCGGGCCGCCGGTGGACCCGCCCCGTCCCCCTGGTCGACGTGCTCCGTGCCGCCGCCTCCGAGGTGGAGCAGTACGAGCGCATCGAACTGGCCGCGGTGCCCGCCACCGAGGTCGCGGGCCGCGTCGTCAACGACCTCGTCCACCTGCTCGCCGAGCTGCTGGAGAACGCCACGTCGTTCTCCTCGCCGCAGACGAAGGTCCGGGTCACCGGTCACGCGCTGCCCGACGGGCGGGTGCTGGTGGAGATCCACGACACCGGAATCGGCCTCTCCCCCGAGGACCTCGCGGCGATCAACGAGCGGCTCGCCTCGCCGCCCACCGTGGACGTCTCCGTCTCCCGCCGCATGGGTCTGTTCGTGGTCGGCCGACTGTCCCTGCGTCACGGCATCCGGATCCAGCTGCGGCCCTCCGACTCCGGTGGTACGACCGCGCTGGTCATGCTCCCCGCCGATGTCGCGCACGGCGGCAAGCAACCGGCTCCCAAGCCGGGACCGGGTCAGCAGCAGCCCTCCGCCCCCGGCGGTCTGCTCGGCGGTGCGGGCCCGGGCAACGGCTCCCGTCCCGGCCTCGGAGGCGCTCCGTCGGCCCCGGCCGGCCGGCTCGCCGCGGGCCCGGGTGCCGCGCGCGGTCAGGTCGGTGCGGGCTCCGGTCCGCGTGCCGCGCTGCCCTCGCGTGACGGCGGTCCCCGCCAGCCGCAGAACAAGCAGGGCCAACAGGGTCAGCCGGGTCAGCAGAACGCCGGCTTCCAGTCCGCCGGGCTGTCCAACACCGGCCCGCAGGACACTCCGCGCCAGGAGCGGCAGCGTCAGGGCGGCGGCCTCGCCGGTGCCTTCGGCAACGGTGCCCGGCTCGGCGCCCGCGACCGGGGTGACGGAACGGGCCGTACGGACTCGTCTCAGCCCGACCTGTTCGGCCAGAACCGCCAGGACCCGAACCGCCAGGACCGCAGCGACCAGCAGGGCCAGTCGAACGGCCCGGTCCCGTGGCAGCCTCAGCAGGCCCGGCAGAACCCGGTCGGCCAGAGCGGCTTCCAGCAGCCCGGCACCCCGGTCGACCCCGGTCGTCAGCTGCCCCCGGTCGGCGGTCCACGTGCCGAGCTGCCCGGTGGCAACCCGCAGCCGCAGCACCCGCAGACCACCAGCTGGGGCATCGAGGAGCCGTCCGCGCCGCGGCGTACTCCGCTGGACGCGCCGCGCGGTCACGAGGAGCCCGAGTCCACCGGCCAGTTCCAGCGGCCGATGAGCCCGCCGCTCACCGCGCGGCCGCCCATGGACGACCGGCAGGGCCCCGGCTCCACCGCCGAGTTCGCCCGCCCGGACTTCTCGGCTCCGGCCCCGCAGGCTGAGTCCCCGCGGGCTCAGTCCCCGCAGGACCCGGCGAGCACCGCGCAGTTCGCCCGCCCCGACTTCGGACAGCCGCAGCCCGCTCGGGCGCAGGACCAGGGCCTGCCGGCACCGCGTCAGCACGGCCGGGACAACGGGGACTTCGGTGCCCCGCGTCCGCCCGCCGCGCCCAACGGCGAGGCGCAGCACCGCCCCGGCCTGCCGCCGCAGCCGCAGCCCGAGGCACTGCCTCCGGCCGGCCCCGGGGACGGTCGTACGCCGCTGTACGACACCCTCGAGACAAACTGGTTCCACGGCCCGCAGCAGGGCGGTCAGCAGCCGCCCGCCGAGCCGCAGGCGCCCGCCGTCCCGCAGCAGTCGGCCCAGGAGTCCGCTCCCCCCGCGCCGCGCCGCGACGGAGGCGACCCGGGCTCCACCACAAGCTCCTGGCGCCCCTCGCCGAACGACGAACTCGTCCGGCAGGCGGAGCGGGTCAAGAAGCCCGCGGCAGGCGGAGTCACCACCTCCGGGCTGCCTCGCCGGGTACCTCGCGCCAATCTGGTGCCGGGCACTGCACAGCAGCAGAACCAGCAGTCCGGTCCTCAGGTGTCGCGTGCGCCCGATGATGTGCGCGGGCGGTTGACCAATCTCCGCCGGGGCATCCAGCAGGGACGGCAGGCCAACAACGGCCAGTCGACCGGAAGTTCCCCCCTCGGCCCCACTCACCAGCAGGAGCGTTAGTTGAGCCCGATGAGTCAGGCCGCGCAGAATCTGAACTGGCTGATCACCAACTTCGTGGACAACACCCCCGGGGTGTCGCACACGGTGGTGGTCTCCGCCGACGGACTCCTGCTCGCCATGTCCGAAGGTTTCCCGCGCGACCGCGCGGACCAGCTGGCGGCCGTCGCCTCCGGTCTGACCTCGCTGACCGCGGGCGCCTCCCGGATCTTCGAAGGCGGCGCAGTCAGTCAGACCGTGGTGGAGATGGAACGCGGGTTCCTCTTCCTGATGTCCATTTCGGACGGCTCCTCGCTGGCCGTGCTCGCCCACCCGGACGCCGACATCGGTCTGGTCGGGTACGAAATGGCCCTCCTGGTCGACCGTGCGGGCACCGTCCTCACCCCGGATCTCCGCGCCGAGCTCCAAGGCAGCCTGCTTCACTAGGCGGCCGTGGATCGATGACAGACTCGATTGCCCCAGGTAACGCCCTCATCCCTCGCCCGTCCGGCCGCTCAGAGACCCCCCACCGGCCCCTACAGACGGCAAGCCGACACCCTGCTGTCACGCCCGGAGGATTCATGACCCCGCCACCCGCCTCACCTGATCCGTACGGCGCACTGCACCACGCGTCGTACGACGGTGAAGGCGACCAGCCGCTGGTCCGTCCGTATGCCATGACCGGCGGCCGGACCCGGCCCCGCTACCAGCTCGCGATCGAGGCGCTGGTCTCCACCACGGCCGACCCCGCGCATCTGGGGACGCTGCTCCCCGAGCACCAGCGGATCTGCCACCTCTGCCGCGAGGTCAAGTCGGTGGCCGAGGTCTCGGCGCTGCTGTCGATGCCGCTCGGTGTGGCCCGGATTCTTGTCGCGGACCTGGCGGAAGCCGGCATGGTGGCCATCCACCAGCCGGGCAATGGAGAGGCCGGCGGCGCGCCGGATGTGACGCTGCTCGAAAGGGTGCTCAGTGGACTTCGCAAGCTCTAGCGGCGGAGCGGCCCGCTCCACCACCTCGGCGAAGATCGTGGTGGCAGGCGGCTTCGGCGTGGGTAAGACCACGTTCGTCGGTGCCGTTTCGGAGATCAACCCGTTGCGTACGGAAGCCGTGATGACGTCGGCATCCGCGGGCATCGACGACTTGACGCACACCGGCGGCAAGACGACGACGACCGTCGCCATGGACTTCGGCCGCATCACTCTGGACCAGGACCTGATCCTGTACCTCTTCGGTACGCCCGGACAGGACCGCTTCTGGTTCATGTGGGACGACCTGGTCCGCGGCGCCATCGGCGC
>NZ_JBEOVN010000005.1:0-104590 GCF_040295565.1 Streptomyces sp. NPDC002785
CGGGCCCCACACCCCCACCGCCCCCCAGGACCCCTCACCCCCCCCAACCCCCCCGACGGCGGGGCGGGCCCCCCCAGCCCGCCCCCCCGCCGGGCGGCGCGTGCGCTCCTCCCGGGCGGCTGTGCCGGGTCAGGCCCGGCTCCGGGTTCAGAAGGTCAGCTTGAAGCTGTTGATCTTGCCGGTGTCGCCCGAGTAGACGTCCTGGACCTTGAGCTTCCAGGTGCCGTTGGCCACCTCGGACGAGGCGTTGACCGTGTAGGTCGTCTGGACGTTGTCCGCAGAGTCGAAGGCCGAGTTCTTCAGCCGGTAGGCCGTGCCGTCAGGGGCGACGAGGTCGATGACCAGGTCACCGCGGTAGGTGTGGGTGATGTCCACGCCGACCTTGAGGGTGCTGGGCGCGTTGCCCGTGACGCCGGTGACGTTGACCGAGCTGGTGATCGCCGCGCCCGCGTCCGGGATGGCGACGGGGGTGGAGTTCTCGAAGACCGTGCCGCCGGGGTCGGTGCCGCCACCGGGGCGCGGGCCGACGTTGATGCCGGCCCAGGCGTCGGCGACGGACTTGTACTCGGCGCTGGACGTGCCGTACAGCTCACCGGCCGCGGCGAGGGTGCCGGTGCGGGCCGCCGCGTAGTTCGTCGAGGACGTGAACTTGGTGGTGAGCGCCTTGAACCAGATCAGCGCGGCCTTGTCGCGGCCGATGCCGGT
The DNA here is from genome assembly GCF_040295565.1 of Streptomyces sp. NPDC002785. Classification (NCBI taxonomy): domain Bacteria; kingdom Bacillati; phylum Actinomycetota; class Actinomycetes; order Kitasatosporales; family Streptomycetaceae; genus Streptomyces; species Streptomyces sp. NPDC002785. The sequence goes on from NZ_JBEOVN010000005.1 coordinate 706, forward strand.
CACCGGCAGACCGTCGGAGGTCGGGGAGTCGTAGGAGACGCCGTTGATGACCTTGGCGCCGCTGCCCTCGGAGAGCAGGTAGAAGAAGTGGTTCGCCGGGCCCGAGGAGTAGTGGACGTCGATGTTGCCGATGCCCGAGTACCACGAGTCCTTGGACGCACCGTCCTTGCTCGGCTTGTCCTGGTAGCGCAGCGGGGTGCCGTCGCCGTTGATGTCGATCTTCTCACCGATGAGGTAGTCGCCCTTGTCGGTGGAGTTGTTGGCGTAGAACTCGACCGCGCTGGCGAAGATGTCGCTGGTCGCCTCGTTGAGGCCGCCGGACTCACCGCTGTAGACCAGTTTGGCGGTGGCGGCGGTGACACCGTGCGTCATCTCGTGCGCGGCCACGTCGAGGGAGGTCAGCGGCGCGGCGTTGCCGCTGCCGTCGCCGTACGTCATGCAGAAGCAGCTGTCCTGCCAGAAGGCGTTGACGTAGTTGTTGCCGTAGTGGACGCGGGAGTACGCGCCGACGCCGTCGCCCCGGATACCGGTGCGGCCCTGCACGTTCTTGTAGTAGTCCCAGGTCTCGGCCGCGCCGTAGTGGGCGTCCGCCGCGGCGGTCTCGGCGTTCTGCGGGGTGCCGTCGCCCCAGACGTCGTCGGAGCCGGAGAACAGCGTCCCGGTGCCGGAGGTGCCGTGGTTCAGGTTGTACGTCTTGTGGTTGCCGCGGCCCGTGTCGGTCAGCGTGTACGACGGTGCGGTGCCGAGGGTGACCTGGCCGCTGTACTGGGTGTTGCCGGTGCCGTTCTCGATGCCCTGCCACTCGTACAGCTTCGCGCCGGTGGTGGCGTCGGTGATGACGTGCAGCTCGTTCGGGGTGCCGTCGTCCTGGAGGCCGCCGACGACGGTCTCGTAGGCGAGCTGCGGCTTGCCCTGCGCCATCCAGACCACCTTGCGGGGCGCCCGGTCGGCCTCGGTCTTCTTGGAGCCGTCGGCCTTGGCGAGCCCGAGCGCCTGCTTCTCGGCCACGGCGGGTGCGACGTCGGCCGTCGTGTCCACGGCCTTCAGCTGGGAGCTGGAGACCTTGGACGCCTTGGAGACGCTCTCGGTCGCCCCGGCCTTGGACTCCTGGACGATCAGGTCGCCGCCGAGCACCGGAAGTCCGGCGAAGGTGCGCTCGTAACGCGTGTGCGTGGTGCCGTCGTTGTCCTGGATGACATCCCGGACGACGAGCTTCTCCTGAGAGCCGAGATCGAGCTCCTTGGCCGTGGCCGCCTTGCTGGCGTTGGCCTCACGGATCAGCTCGGCACGCTTGGCGGGGGTGAGCTGCTTGGCCAGGGCACCGCGGTCGGCGCCGGCGGCCGCCGACGCTGCCGCGGTGGTGCTGTCGGGGCTGGCAGTTGCCGTACCGGTCTGGACTCCGACGGCGAGGAGGGCTGCTGCGGCTATCAGAGCGCCGGTCGCGGTGGCACGACGGCTGGGCGTGGATCTCACGCGGACTCCTTCTGCGAGGGGGGTACCAGCGGCCGGTGAGTCCGGCCGGGGCGAACGAGAAGTGCGCAGAACGGGGTGAAGAGTGTCAGCCGGAGGGTGGTTCTGTCAGGACCGCGTCAACAATTTGGCCGGAAGTCGTTCGTTGCCGTAAAGGTCATGTTCGTTAACCGGACGTTTCGCCGATCGATGCCGGGGTGCCGTAAAGGGGCCCGCGCGGGCCGAATCCGAAGCGCGGGGCGGGATCGGGCGCGGGGCGACCGTATTCGAACACCGGGTTGGGTGGCGGGTGGTCGTCATTGGCTGAGATGGTGCCGGGATATGGCTGATTTCTTTCCTTGCGCTCGGGGCTGGGCAGTTTCGGCCCGGTGCCCGCACACCAACCGGAGTCGCAGGGCGGCGACTTCAAGCCCCGGCCGTCGAGGGCGCTACGCGCGGAAGCAAGTGGAACGCCCCGCCTCCCGGTATGCGGAAGAATCCACTCCGTGCGCCCGTGCGCCCGTGTGCTGACGCGGAGTACGGGTCGGCGATCTGGTGCCCCGCGGACAGCCCGCCGCGTCGCCGCCCGGCACCGTGCGCGGGGTACCGCCGTGATGTGTGGTGGCGGGAGAACCCGGGCATGTTCCAGCGGGGGTGGTGCCATGCGGGTGCGTGATGCCGGGGGCGGGGGCGAGTACTGGGATCAGGCCCACCCCGTTCTGGAGATCCTGCGGGCCCGGCGTGCTTCCGGGAGCCTTCCGGGGCGGCGCGACGACGGCGCGCGCGTGGCCCTCGCCGTGGAGGGCGGCGGCATGCGTGGGGTGATCTCGGCGGCGATGCTGTCCCAACTGGAGGACTACGGCTACAAGAACGCCTTCGACGTGGTGTACGGCTGCTCATCGGGCGGCATCAACGGCGCCTACTTCCTCGCCGGGGAGACCTGGTACCCCCTGTCGATCTACTACGACGACCTGGCGACCAAACAGTTCGTCGACTTCTCCCGGGTGTTGCGGCGGCGGCCGATCCTGGACCTGGCGTACTCCTTCGACCGCGTCATGGAACGGGTCAAGCCCCTTGACTACGAGGCGGTCATCAGGTCGCCGATACCGCTGGTCGTGCCGGTCACCGACGTCGACGCCCTGCGGACCGTCGTCCTGCGGGACTTCGCCACCCGCCAGGAGCTCAAGGCCGCGCTGCGCGCCTCCGCCTGGCTGCCCATCGCCCTGCCCGGCACGGTCCCGACGCCCGACGGACGGCGCGCCGTCGACGGCGGGGTGCTCACCGCCCTGCCGTTCCGGCTCGCGGTCGACGACGGCTGCACGCACATCCTCTCCCTCAGCACGCGCCCGATGCGGTCGACGAACGGCGGGCTTTCCCTGCTGCACCGCCTCACCGGCATGCACCTGGAGCGGATGCGTAGCGGTCTCGGTCACGGCTACCTGGCGGCGATCCGCCGGAAACACACGGACCAGGACTGGCTGCGCCGGATGCGTACGGACCCGGCGGCCGCCGCGCCGTACGTCCTCGATCTGGCGCCGCTGCCCTGGATGCCGGAACTCAAGCGGCACGAGCTGGACCAGCGCCGGCTCCTCGACAACGCGCGGATGGCGTACGGGATCGCCTTCTGCGCCACCGAGGGCCGGTCCGTCGAGCTGATCCGCCGCGGAAGCATCCGTGCCATGCCGAGACTGATGGTGGTGGACACCGCGAATGGAGAACCGAGGCGCGACACCGGACCTGCTGGTCGCGGCCCTGCGCGAGCTGACGGGATATAGCGACCGGCACCTGGCACGGTTACGGGACCTGCTGGAGCTGCCCGACGCCGACGGAGAGCCGGAGACCACCCGTCAACGGGCCCGCCGCCTCGCGACGTGGCGGCGCCTGCTCCAGGACATTCCGCTGGACGAGCGGACCTTCGACGACCGGTTCGGGCCCGGCGGCCGACAGGACGTGATCACCGGCCTGACCGCCTGGTGCCTCGGATACCGTGCGCGGAGCGAACGGCTTCGGACGAGCCACGCCGAACTGTTCGGCTTCGTCGGCCTGCACCTGCTGACCCTGATCGGCCTCGCCGAATCCGAGGCCCAGCGCTCGCTCGCGCAGCCGTCGCCCGACCCCGGCCACGGCGACGGCCGGGCCCTGACACACGACTGCGGCGCCGTCTGCGACGTGCTCGCCACCGAGGACGCGGTCGCGGACGCCATCGCCGAGATCTACCATCCGCGGCCACGTCCCGGACGCCGTCGCGCGGACGCCGCCGCGGAACCGGCCGAGCGCGAATGGCGGGCGATACGAAGGGAGTTGCGGTTCCACCGGCACGGCAGCACCTCGGTGATCCTGCGGGGCACCACGGCGGGAGCCGTGCACGGGGCCCGTCCGGAGTTCGCCCTCAAGCTGATCCTGTACCCGTTCACCAGGATCCCGACCCTCACCCGCGCCACGCACGAGTACGCCGAGACGTACGGCACCGCCGACACCGGCTCACGGCATCTGGTGCGCGTCTGGGCCAGCTTCGACAGCTGGATCCTGATGGACTTCATCGAGGGCAGGACGCTCGCCGAACTCCTCCGCGAGGAAGGGGATCCGGAACCGTCCGGGGCGGGCCAGGCACGCTCCCTCCGGCTCGACCGGCTCCGGGAGAAGGGGGTGCTGCTCTTCGAGGCGCTGGAGGACCTGCAACGCGTCGCACGGGACGCCCCCGCGCACGGCCGCCTCAAGGGCGTGCACGCCGACCTCTCGCCGTCCAACATCATCGTGTCCGACGCCGACAGCGCGTTCAGACTCGTCGACCTCGGACGCAACTACCTCTACACCCACACCATCACCGGCACACCCGGCATCGAGTCCTCCTACATCGCCCCGGAGATCAGGGCGGGCGACAGCGAGATCGCACGCGCCGACCTCTACTCGCTCGGCCGGCTGCTGATCCTCTTCGGCACCGGCCGCGCCGACACCGACGGCTTGGTCCCGGACATCTTCTATATGCGCGCCGTGCAACTGGCCCGCTTCATCGAGGACCTGATCGACGCCAATCCGGCACGCCGACTCATCGTCTTCGGCACCGGAACGGAACAGGAGTTCTCCTTCGCTGAGTTGAAGAACTCCTTCCTCGCCGAGCTGGAGATGGTACAGGCCGCCGAGAACGGCGAGTCCGAACTGCGGGCCGAGACCGGCTGGCGAGCGCTGCCCGGCCTGCTGCGCCCGCTGGCCGGGGGCCCGGGCCGGGAATGGCGGCTGTGGCGGATGCACCGGCAGCAGAGCGCCCGCCCCGACGCGCACCGCAGCCCCTTCGCCAACTGGCTGCTCGTCTGGGCGATGGTATCCGCGCTGATCTGGGCGGTCACGAACACCACCGTCATCACTTGGCTGCTGCGGGACTTCGACCTCGACTGGGGCAACAAGCTGGTGGAACTGGTGCAGCACCTCGACGGAGGGAGCGATGGGCTCCCGATCGTCGACTCGTGGCGGCACGCCGACTACCGACTGCCTGACTGGCGGGCCAACCTCCCGGCCCGGATGGTCGGGCTGTCCTACGCCATCGCGGCACCGAAGTACTACCAGACACTGTTCTCCGGTCTCACCCCGCTCACCATCGGTTGGCGGGCCGGCGCGCTGAGCCGGCTGGCCCTGGCGACCGAGGTGGTCATGCGGGTCATGGCCGTCGTGCCCTGTCTGCTCGTCCTGGCGATCACCCTGGTCGAACCCCGCTGGTGGCCCCTCAACTCCGCGATCGGGCAGTGCCTGACCTGGCTGGCGAACTTCCTGACCCTCGCCTACGTCCGTGCCGTCATCGCCCGTTCACGTCGGCTCGGGCTCAGTACGCTCCCGAGCGACGACGGCAAGATCACCGGGCTCTCCGCGTTCACCCAGTGGGTGCCGACCTCGCTCTTCTACGCCACGGCCGTGCTCACCGTCGGCACCTTCCTGTACCTGGAGATACTGCATGACGTCTACGTGTACGCGCTGGCTGTGACCTCGACCAACGTCTTCCTCTTCTACGTCATCAAGTGCGGGATCGGCGGCCCGACGGTACGGGTGGCGATGGTCCGCACCTGCCTGGCCGCCGAACGCGTGGCCCGATGCCGGTAGTGGCCATGCGGACGGCGACGGGGTGCCGTGGTGACCGGATGCCGGTGGTGGTCGCGTGCTGGTGGCCGTCGGCCGCGCTCGACGGGGTTGCCGGTCGGTCTCCATTGCCCTGCTCCGGGGGACGGGGTCCGCACCGGTCGACGGAGCGGGGGGCGGCGCCCGCACCGAGGAGAAGCGACGGCCGCGGTGAAGCCCGCCGCCCTTCGTGCCGGGCCGGGCGCGTCAGCGCGTGGTCAGCACCATCCGGAAGCGGGCGGCGCCGGACATCATCTTCCCGTACGCCTCGTCGACCGCGTCCAGCGGCACGGTCTCGGTCATCGGGCGAATCCCGTGCAGGGCGCTGAACGCCAGGGTGTCCTGCACGTCCTGCGCGGTGCCCGACGGGTGGCCCCGGACGACCTTGCCGCTCATGAGCAGCTGGGCCGGGCTGATCCTCAGCGGCATGGGGTCCACACCGATGACCACCAGCTCACCACGCGGGGAGAGCCCCTCCACGGTCGCCGAGATCGCCTCGGAGTTGGCCGCGGTGGCCAGGACCACCCTGGCGCCGCCGAGGGCCCGCAGCGCGTCCGCGGCGGTGGTGCCCGCGGTGCTGTCGATGTAGTGGTGCGCGCCGAGCTCCTTGGCGAAGTCGGCCTTGGCGGCTCCGCGGGCGATGGCCACGGTCTCGAAGCCCATCGCGGCGGCGTACTGCACCCCCAGGTGACCGAGGCCGCCGATGCCGAGTACGGCGACCAGGTCACCCGGCCGGGCTGAACTGCGCCGCAGCCCGTTGAAGGTGGTCACTCCCGCGCAGCCCATGGGCGCCGCATCGGTTGCTTCCAGCGCGTCGGGGATCCGGGCCAGGGCGTCCACCGGCGCGATCACCGTCTCTGCATAGCCCCCGTCGTACGCCCATCCGGGGACCTTCAGGTTCAGGCACACCATGAAGTCGCCCTGCCTGCAAGGTGTGCAGTGGCCGCAGCTGCCGCCGAACCAGCCCACCGCCACACGGTCGCCCACCTGCCAGGCGCTCTGCGTTCCCTCACCGAGCTCCTCGATCCGCCCGGCGATCTCATGCCCGGGGACCAGCGGAAACCGTAGGTCCGGAAGCCCGCCGCTCACGAAAAGGGCGTCGCTGTGACAGACCCCGCAGGCCTCCACGGCCATCCGTACGTGGCAGGGGCCGGGCTGCGGCACGTCGCGCTCGACGATCTCGAACGGACCACCGGCGGTGGCGACCTGCGCGGCTCGATAGACGCTCATCTGGTTCTCTCCGGGATACGGGTGGACGGTCCCCGAATCAGCAGACCAGCTCCGGCCGGATCGCGCGCGCCGGGCGGTGCGGACGAGGGGCGGTCCCGCCGCGACCGCGCCCGCCGGCTCAGGAGGAAGGCGGCCGTTCGCCGTGCCAGGAGCGCCAGAGCGCGGCGTAGGCGCCGTCGGCCGCCACGAGCTCGTCGTGGGTGCCCAGTCCGGTGATCCGGCCGTCCTCCATCACGGCCACCCGGTCGGCGTCGTGAGCCGTCTGCAGGCGGTGTGCGACGGCGACCACGGTCCGGCCTTCGAGCACGGCGGCCAGCGCCCGCTCCGTGTGCCGGGCCGTCCTCGGGTCCAGGAGCGCGGTGGCCTCGTCGAGGATCGGCGTGTGCGGATCGGCCAGCACCACGCGCGCCAGGGCGAGCTGCTGTGCACGGGCGCCGTCCGGCAGCGCGGGCCACCGCCCCGGTTGCAGTCCGTCGTCGATGGCGCGGGACAGCAGGTACGGAGGCAGTGTCAGGCAGGCCATCCAGGCGCTGCCGAGCAGCGAACCTGCGGCGATCCGGTGGCGCTGACAGACGATCAGCCACCACAGGTACCGCATGGCGCTGCGGTGGTCCGGGGGTCGTACCGGGTGCAGTGAGCGATCCTTGATCCGGATCCCTCCCCGGGTTGGCAGCGGAACGTGGCCGCAGGTGCCTGCTCCACGGATCGTACGGACAGCGTGTACGTGCAGTCCGTGTCGGGGACGACGACGAGCAGCGGGGCGCCGGTCTTGATGTGTGCGTGGGCGGCGTGTTGGCTCTCGCGGTCCTCGTACCAGGCGCGGAGTTCCGCGAGGTGGCCGAGGCGCGGGTCGAGGCCGAGCCGGTCCACGATCCACAGCGCCTGTCCGCCGAGCCATCGCAGCGCGAGGACGGGGGAGATCGTCCGGAAGGTGCCCAGGACGTACCGCGCCGTTTCGTCGGCGCCGTACACGAGTCCTTCGGCGAGCGCCTCGCACTGGTAACTCGTCGGCTCAGGCTGTCCGTTCATGCCAGGTCGTCCATCCGCATCGCCAGTCACAGGATCCGCCCCTCGCTCCGGGCATTGCACCGAGCGAGCTCGGCCCGCAACCGCTCTATGGGGCTCGGCGGCCGCACGTTTACGGGCTCCGCCTCCCACTCCCTCCCACCGCAGACCGGCCGCAACGACCAGTACGGGCCGGCCACCCCTCGGAACTCCCCCACCTGGTCACGACGGGCTGGCGTCCACCAACAGCGTGCCGGGGGAGGGTACTTGTGGGGGGTTCTGCTCGTTCGGGGGGCCGTCTTTCGCAGACACGGGCCACTCCTCTCCGTAACGGTTTCGCTACCAAGGGGGCTCAGCGTGGCTTAGAGTCGAGGAGTCTTCAACTTGCGCCAATTGAGCGGAGAGACAGGACTCCTGGATGGTGAACCGCAAGGAGCTGGACCCCGATAAGTCGCCCGTTGCCCGCTTCGGGCAGCGTCTGCGCCAGTTACGCGACGAGCGCGGCTGGACACAGGACGAGCTGGCCGTACGCATGGGGTGCTCCGGAACGCATATTTCTGCCGTCGAAACTGGTCGGCGACCGCCAACTCCTCGCTTCTCAGCAAGTGCTGACAAGGCATTCGGAACGGGCGACCAACTCGAACGCCAGGGGCGGGCCGTTTGGAACACCGCGATACTTGAGGGGTTCCCGGAGTTCGTGGCGCACGAGGTGCGTGCCGCAGAGATCAGGCTCTTCGAGCTCGGCATCATTCCTGGCTTGCTCCAGACGCCGGAGTACGCCGCAGCCATCACCACGGGTGCCGTGCGACGCGGGGCGATCACGGAGCAGCAGGCAGAAGAGCGGCTGTCGCTCCTCGCTCGAAGGCAGGCGTCATTGCAGCGGACGCCCCCACCGCTGGTGTATGTGGTGCTCGACGAGAGCTGCATCAGACGTCCCGTGGGCGGCCCCGGAGTCATGGCGGAACAGGTGGACCGGCTTGTCGCGTTCGCCGCGCTGCCGTCAACCGTCGTGCAGGTGGCTCCGTTCGACCTCGGGGAGCGCAGGGCGTTCGATCTGCCCGTGACGCTGCTTACCCTTGCCGACCGGTCTCAGATCGCGTACACCGAGTCCGCACAACAGGGGCGCCTGGAGCGCGATATGAGGTTCGTGCAGCCTCTGGTAACGGCCTACCATCAGATGCAAGCCGAAGCGCTGTCCCAAGCAGCGTCCGTAGCCGTGATTGAGCAGGTACGAAAGGGCACCCCGTGACCACCGAATCCCCCCGCTGGTTCAAGTCCTCCTACAGCAGCAACGGCGGCCAGTGCATCGAGGTCGCCGCGAACCTCCTCGGTTCGCTCGGTGTGGTCCCCGTCCGTGACTCCAAGAACCCGGGCGGCCCGGTGCTGAACGCCTCCGCCGCCTCGTTCGCCTCTTTCGTGGCGGGCGTCAAGGCCGGAGAGTTCGGCGCGCACTGATCCCGGACGCGACCAAAGCCCCGCCACGCCCACGGAAACGTGGGGAACGTGGCGGGGCTTTGGCTATGGTTGCAGGCTGTTGCCGGTTTGCCGCGGTGGTTCGGGGGCATCTGGGACGCGATACGACCTCCGTGCTTCCCCCTGCTGGCGGCAACGAAAGGGCACCCCGTGACGACCGAATCCCCCCGTTGGTTCACGTCCTCCTACAGCGGCAACGGCGGCCAGTGCATCGAGGTCGCCGCCAACCTCATTGCCCCGCTCGGCGTGGTCCCCGTCCGCGACTCGAAGAACCCGAGCGGCCCGGTGCTGAACGCTTCCGCCGCCTCGTTCGCCTCCTTCGTGGCAGGTGTCAAGGCCGGAGAGTTCGGCACCGTCTGACGGCCCGGTTTCGCGCGTACTGATCCCGGACACGACGAAAGCCCCGCCACACCCCTGGAATCCGCCAGGAGCGTGGCGGGGTTGAGCACATCGAGATGCACGGCGAAGAGGCGACTGCGGAGCTCACCAGCCCGCTCGCCCCGGGTGACCCCCGGCGCTGGAGACGGTCATTTGCCGAATCGCCGTTCACGATTCGCGTACGAGCGAAGTGCGCGCAGGAAGTCCACGTGACGGAACGCCGGCCAGTAGCAGTCCACCCAGTGCATCTCGGCGTACGCGGACTGCCAGAGAAGGAAGCCGGACAGCCGCTGTTCTCCGGAGGTTCGGATGATGAAGTCGGTGTGGTCGGCTGTCGGCGAGTACAGATGCCGGGAAATGTCCTCGATGTCGAACCGTTCGACCAGTTCGGCAGGGTCGCCACCGGCAGCAATGTGTTCCTCGAAGGCGCTCTTCACCGCATCGACGATCTCCCGTCGGCCGCCGTAGCCGACCGCGACGTCCACCTTGAGCCCGCCGCGCCCGGTGGTCGCGGCGGCGGCCTCCTTGAGCACTTGGGCACTGTTACCAGGCAGCATGTCGAGCGAGCCGATCACCTGGACCTCCCAGGGACGGCCTGCGGCCGTGATGTCCCGGACGGTCTCTTCGATGATCTCGATCAGCGGGCCGAGCTGCTCGGCGGGGCGCCCGAGGTTGTCGTCGGAGAGCATGAAGAGGGTCACGTGCTCGATTCCGTCGGCAGTGCACCAGCCCAGGAACTCGGTCGTCTTGGCGCCGCCCGCCCGGTACCCCTCCCGGACGTCCGCGTGACCCGCCTGCCGAGCCCAGCGCCGATTGCCGTCGAGCATGATCCCGACATGCTGCGGGCGTGGCAGCCCCGCCAGGGTGGCGGCCAGTCGGCGCTCGTACACCGCCTCGATCGGCCGTCGGAGAAACAGCGGGAGCAGTCTCATGAACCATCTCAATCGCGTTGTGGATGCTCTTCGCGGACCCTACCAGGGGCTCTTCGATGAGCTCGGTGAGCATTCTGAATAGCCTTGCTGTGCCATCTACTTGGCCAGGAGCGCACGCCACGGTGGGTCTGTTTGGCGAGGGTATGCGCCGGCGAATGTTGACGCCCGCTCCGGGATGTGCGTGCTGACGGTCGGCGAGGTGTTCGACCAGCGTCAGGACGACGGCAAGGCGGTCGTGCTGCGACCCGAGCCGCCCGCCGGAGCGCGGGACTCGGTTCGCGAGGCCGTCGACCTGTGCCCTGCCGCAGCGATCGTCCTGTCGATCCCCGGTAGCCCTGATTCATAGGTGGTCGCCCATGGACGGTCTCCACCCGCCCCAGCGCGCGCCCCGAGCCGGAGACCGCTCACGTCAGGCTCTCCCGCCAAGCCCGGTGCAGCCCCGCGAAGCGGCCCGTGCCGGCGATCAGTTCGGCCGGGGCGCCGTCCTCCACGATGCGGCCGTGCTCCATCACCAGGACCCGGTCCGCGATCTCCACGGTCGACAGGCGGTGGGCGATCACCACCGCGGTGCGGCCGTGCAGAACCGTGTCCATGGCTCGCTGTACCGCCCGCTCGCCGGGGACGTCCAGGGAGCTCGTCGCCTCGTCGAGGATCAGCACCGACGGGTTCGCCAGCAGGGCCCGGGCGAACGCGACCAACTGGCGCTGACCGGCGGAGATCCGGCCGCCCCGCTTGCGTACGTCCGTGTCGTACCCCTCGGGCAGCCCGGCGATGAAATCGTGGGCGCCGATCGCCTTGGCGGCCTGTTCGATCTCCTCGCGGGTCGCGTCCGGGCTGCCGATCGCGATGTTCTCGGCGACCGTCCCGGAGAACAGGAACGCCTCCTGGGTCACCATCACCACACCCCGCCGCAGCTCGGGAACGGCCAGATCCCGCAGATCGGTCCCGTCCAGCAGCACCCGGCCGTCGGTCGGGTCGTAGAAGCGGGCCAGCAGCTTGGCGAGCGTCGACTTGCCCGCGCCCGTCGAACCGACCACGGCCACGGTCTGGCCGGCCGGGACCGTCAGATCGAAGCGGGGCAGGACTTCGCCGCCCGTCCGGTAGGCGAACCGCACCGAGTCGAAGACGACCTCGCGGCCCGGGTGCTCACCCGTGAGGGCGGGCAGCTCCCGCGGATCCGACGTCTCGGGGACGGAGGGGGTCTGGGCGAGCAGGCCCGCGATCTTCTCCAGCGAAGCCGCGGCCGACTGGTAGGAGTTGAGGAACATGCCGAGCCGGTCGATCGGGTCGTACAGCCGGCGCAGATAGAGCACGGCCGCGGCCAGCACACCGAGCGCCAGCGTGCCCGACGCCACGCGGTACGCGCCCCACAGCACGATCCCGGCGACCGCCGTGTTGGCGACCAGCCGGGAGCCGACGACATAGCGCGCCATCTCCAGCATCGCGCCGCCGTTCACCCACCGGTGTGCGCTGTTGAGGTCCTCGAAGTGCCTGTCGTTGATGCGCTCGCGGCGGAAGGCCTGGACGGGGCGGATCCCGTTCATCGACTCGGCGAACTTCACGATGAGCGCGGCGATCGCCGTGGACCGCGCCGCGTACAGCGCTCCGGCCCGCCGCTGGTAGAGCCGTACCAGCAGATACAGGGGTACGAAGGACAGCACCGCTACCGCGCCGAGTCCGAAGTCCAGCCAGAGCAGCACCAGCGAGATGGAGACGAACGACAGGATGACGCCGATCAGTTCCTGCAGACCTTCGCTGAGCAGTTCCCGCAGCGACTCCACATCCGTGGTGGAGCGGGAGATCAGCCGGCCCGAGGTGTAGCGCTCATGGAAGTCCACGCTCAGCGCCTGTGCGTGGCGGAAGATCCGCCCGCGCAGATCGAGCAGCACGTCCTGGTTGATCCGGGCGGAGGCCAGGATGAACGCGTACTGCATGCCGCCCGCGGCCACCGAGCACAGTGCGTATCCCATGGCCACCGCGATCAGCGGCCCGTAGTCCTTGTCCCGGAAGGCGGGCACACCGCTGTCGATGGCGTACGCGACGAGCAGCGGGCCCGCCTGTACCGCCGCCTGCTGGACCAGCAGCAACAGGGCGGACACCATCACCCGGCCCCGGTGCGGCCGGAGCAACGACATCAGCAGTGCGCGGGTCGCACCACGGGGCGTGGGCAGATCGTCCCGGTCGAACCGGTCCCCGGCGCCGTCGGAGGGGGACGGGCCCTCGGGCGTCTTCCGCGCGTCGCGCCGGTCGGCAGGCCCGGTCGTCGTACTGGTCATCAGGTGCGGCCCTTCTCGGCGGGGACGTCCGGCACGAGGCGGTCCTCGGCGGACGGGTCGGGGAAGGCGTCCTCGGCGAGGGCACCCTCCTGTGCGCTTCCGGCGCCCGCCATCAGCCAGGCGTACTCCGCACTGTCGCGCAGCAGTTCCTGATGGGTGCCGACAGCGGTGATCCGGCCCTCCGACAGCAGCGCCACCCGGTCCGCGAGCATCACGGTGGAGGGACGGTGCGCGACGACGATCGCCGTCGTCTCCTCGAGCACCTGCCGCAGGGCGGCCTCCACCAGTGCCTCCGTGTGCACGTCCAGGGCGGAGAGCGGATCGTCGAGCACCAGGAAGCGTGGCCGGCCGACCACGGCGCGGGCCAGCGCGAGCCGCTGCCGCTGACCGCCGGAGAGACTGAGCCCCTGCTCGCCGACCTGGGTGCCGATGCCCTCGGGCAGGTCGTGGACGAAGTCGGCCTGCGCGATGGCGAGGGCGCGCCGCAGCTCTTCCTCCCCGGCGCCCTCGGCGCCCATCAGCACGTTCTCCCCGACGGTCGCCGAGAAGAGCGTCGGCTCCTCGAACGCCACGGACACCAGCTCACGCAACTCGTCCCGGGGCATGGTGGTGATGTCCCTGCCGTCCAGCGTGATCCGTCCCGCGGTGGCCTCGTGCAGCCGGGGCACGAGGGCGGTGAGCGTCGTCTTCCCGGAACCCGTGGCCCCGACCAGGGCCATGGTCTCGCCGGGGCGGATGCGCAGATCGATCCGGGACAGTACGGGCACGGAGCCGGCCTCCGCGTCGGGGTAGCGGAACTCCACGCCCTCGAAGACCATTTCGCCCTGACCGGCCGCGTCCTTCGGCGCGCGACTGCCGGCCGCAGCCGTGTCCTCCTCCTCCGCCACATCCATCACTTCGAAGTACCGCTCGGTCGCCGTCGCCGACTCCTGGCTCATCGCCAGCAGGAAGCCGATCGACTCGATCGGCCACCGCAGCGCGAGCGCCGTGGAGAGGAAGGCGACCAGCGTGCCCGCCGACAGCCCGCCGTCCGCGACCTGGACCGCGCCGAGGACCAGCGCCGCCCCGATGGCCAGCTCGGGGATCGTGGTGATGGCGGCCCAGACGCCCGCGAGCAGGCGCGCCTTGCCCAGCTCCGTGCTCCGAAGCCGCTGCGCGAGGGCACGGAACGCGAGGGCCTGGCTGCAGTGCCGGCCGAAGCCCTTGATGATGCGGATGCCCAGCACGCTCTCCTCGACGACTGTCGTCAGATCGCCGACCTGGTCCTGTGCCTTGCGTGCCACGAGCGAGTACTTCGTCTCGAAGACCGAGCAGAGAATCACCAACGGCACCACCGGGGCGAGCAGTACCAGCCCCAGCGTCCACTGCTGCATCAGCAGAATGATGAAACCGATCAGGATCGTCGTTCCGTTGACCAGCAGGAAAGTCAGCGGAAAAGCCAGGAACATGCGCACCAGCATCAGGTCCGTGGTCCCGCGTGAAAGCAACTGCCCCGATGCCCAGCGGTCGTGGAACGCCACCGGCAGCCGCTGCAGATGCCGGTACAGGTCGGCCCGCATCGCCGCCTCGACCCCGACCAGCGGCCTGGCCACCAGCCACCGTCGTACCCCGAAGAGCCCGGCCTCGGCGATGCCCAGCAACAGCAGGTACAGCGCGCCGAGCCAGACGCCGCCCGGGTCGTGGTTTGCGACCGGGCCGTCGACGATCCACTTCAGTACGAGGGGGATCACCAGGCCGACGCTGGACGCGGCGATCGCGACCAGAGCGGCGCCGAACAGGCGCTTGCGTACCGGCTTCACATAAGGCCACAACCGCGACAGGGACTGAACGGTGGACCGATCCTTGGGCTCTGCATGTTCTTCGGGCATCACAGCCGAGCCTACGGTTCACCCCTGACATCGCTCATGTGGTTTTTCGGCCGTCCGGCGGTGCCGGAGCCCGCTGGTCGTACCCCGTATCAACCGATCGGACGATGCCGCTTCGAGCGCGATGGACGATGGTGCGCCGACTCCTCGCCCACGATTCTCGTAGGCATGGCAATCATCGAAGTGAACGGGGTGCACAAGGCCTACGCCGGGCGCCCCGTGGTCGACGGCGTGAGCTTCGCCATCGACGAGGGGGAGATCTTCGGGATCCTCGGCCCCAACGGAGCGGGCAAGACCACCACCGTCGAGTGCGTCGAGGGGCTGCGGGTTCCCGACGCCGGTACGGTCCGGGTGGCCGGTCTCGACCCTGTCGCCGACCACGCCCGGGTGTCCGGGCTGCTCGGCGCCCAGCTCCAGGAGAGCGAACTCCAGCCCAAGCTCACCGTGGCCGAGGCGCTGGAGCTGTACAGCGCCTTCTATCCGGACCCCGCCGACTGGCGCGCGCTGGCCGAACGGCTCGGTCTGCACACCGTGTACGGCAACCGGTTCGGCAAGCTGTCCGGTGGTCAGAAACAGCGGCTGTCCATCGCGCTCGCCCTGGTCGGCAACCCCCGGGTCGTGGTCCTCGACGAGCTGACCACCGGTCTGGACCCCCGCGCCCGCCGGGACACCTGGAAGCTGATCGAGGACGTACGCGACAGCGGTGTGACGGTCCTTCTGGTCACCCACTTCATGGAAGAGGCCAGACGGCTCTGCGACCGTGTCG
This sequence comes from Streptomyces sp. NPDC002785, assembly GCF_040295565.1. Classification (NCBI taxonomy): domain Bacteria; kingdom Bacillati; phylum Actinomycetota; class Actinomycetes; order Kitasatosporales; family Streptomycetaceae; genus Streptomyces; species Streptomyces sp. NPDC002785. The sequence continues at coordinate 16,184 of NZ_JBEOVN010000005.1, forward strand.
CCGTGATCGACAAGGGGAAGGTCGTCGCCCTCGACACCCCGTCCGGCCTGATCGGCAAGTCCGACAGCTCCACCGTCATCTCCTTCACACCGTCACGGCCGCTGGACGACGGCGACCTGGGCGCGCTGCCGGGGGCCGTCTCCACGGAGCAGCGGGACGGCCGGATCCTCATCCACGGCACCGACGAGACGGTCAACGCGGTGATCTCACTGCTGGCCCGTCATCGCATCACCGCACACCAGCTCCGCGTCTCCGAAGCAACGCTGGACGACGCCTTCCTCGACCTCACAGAAGCAGAACAGGCGGCCTGAGATGACCACAGCGACCCCGGCCAGGACGACGGCCACTTCCACCCCATGGGCGGCGGTTCTCAGGACCGAGACGCGGCTCTTCCTCCGCGAACCCGGCAGCCTGTTCTGGATCCTCGTCTTCCCGACCGCGCTGATGACGATCCTCGGTCTGATCCCCTCCTTCCGGCACCCCGACGACGAGCTCGGCGGCCGCCGCGTCATCGATCTGTACGTGCCGGTGGCCGTGCTGCTCGCCATGATCATGGCCGGACTGCAGGCCATGCCGCCCGTCCTCACCGGCTACCGCGAGCGCGGCATCCTGCGCCGCATGTCGACCACTCCGGTACGGCCGTCCGCACTGCTCAGCGCGCAGATCGCGCTGCACGGCGGCGCGGCACTCGGCTCCGCCGTGCTGGTGATGGCCGTCGGCCGGATCGCCTTCGGCGTCACACTGCCCGGACAGCCCCTCGGCTACGTCCTGGCGCTGCTCCTGGCGACGGCGAGTGTCCTCGTGCTCGGCGCACTGCTCTGTGCGCTCTCCCGCACCACCAAGGCCTCTGCCGCGATCAGCCCGGTCGTCAACCTCCTGATGATGTTCAGCGCCGGGGTCTGGATCCCGGTGCAGTCCATGCCCGACACCCTCCGGCGCATCGTCGAGGTCACCCCGTTCGGTGCGGCCTCCCAGGCACTGGACCGGGCGGCGTCCGGCGGCTGGCCCGGCTGGGTGCAGCTCGGTGTCATGGCGTTGTGGGCGGCCGTGGTGACCCTGCTGGCGACCCGTCTGTTCCGGTGGGAGTGACCTCGGCGGGGAAACCGGGGAGACTTCAGCCATGAACGCGGGGGACCAGGCGGGCGCGACCGAGGCAGGCACCACGACGGCCGAGCAGTGGTGGGAACGGTTCTTCAGATACGGGCCCTACGGTCTGCTCGGCCTGGGCACCGCCGTCTCGGCCGTGACCGCCGACCTCATCATGTCCCGTGCGGACGGGTACACCATCGCGGTGCTGGCGCCCTTGGCGCTCGTCCTCCAGATCTGGTGGGGACGGGCCCGGGCGGCCGCCGCGCCGCAGTCGTGGGCGGCGTCGTGCTACTACGTCGTCCGTACTCTGCTTGCCTTCGGACTGACCGCGTGCAACCCGTTCTTCTCGATGTTCGCGATCCTCGGCTACTTCGACGCCGGCAGGCTGCTTCCACAACGGGCCGTGCGCGCCGGGCTGCTGGTCACCGCCGTCATCATGGCGGGCTCGCAGTCCGGCAGCGGCCTCCCGCCGCAGTCCCTGATGGACTGGGTCGCCTTCGGCGTCGTGTTTGCCCTGCACGCGACCCTCACCCTGATCTTCGCTCATATCGACGCCCGGGAGACCGAGCAGACCCGCACCCAGGTCGACACCATCGCCGAACTGGAGTCCGCCAACGCCCGCCTCGAACAGGCGCTGGCGGAGAACGCGGGCCTGCACGCCCAACTCCTCGTCCAGGCCCGCGAAGCGGGCGTCGCCGACGAGCGGCGCCGGCTCGCCGCCGAGATCCACGACACCCTCGCGCAGGGCCTGACCGGCATCATCGCCCAGCTCACGGTGGTGACCTCGGTCGGTGACAAAGACCCGGCGCTGGCCCGGCAGCACCTCGACCGCGCCGCCGCCCTCGCCCGGCACAGCCTGGGCGAGGCGCGCCGCTCGGTGCACGACCTGGTCCCCGCCGCCCTGGCCCACGACGACCTGACGGGCGCGCTGAAGAAGACGGTCGTCGGCTGGGCGGAACGCCACGGGGTCCGGGCCGAGTTCACCGTCACCGGTACCGCAGAGCGGGTTCACGACGAGATAGCCGCCACCCTGCTCCGCATCGCCGAGGAAGCCCTCGCCAATGTCGGCCACCATGCCGGGGCCTCGCGGGTCGGTATCACGCTGTCGTTCATGGGTGACGAACTCGCCCTGGACGTACGGGACGACGGCTGCGGCTTCGACCCGGCCGCCCTGCCGCCGCACAGCCGCGCGGGCGGATTCGGGCTCGGCGGCATGCGGGCCCGCGCCGAACGCGTCGCGGGCACCGTCGAGGTGGAGACCGAGCCGGGCGGTGGAACGGCGGTCAGCGCCCGGGTGCCACTGGTTCAGGAAGGCTGATGACCAGTACGGTTGGCCTGCCATGGCTGAAGAATCCGCACGCGTCATCACACTCGTCGTCGTCGACGACCACCCCGTCGTACGGGATGGTCTGCGCGGCATGTTCGATTCGGCCCCGGGCTTCGAGGTCCTCGGGGAGGCGTCGAACGGCGTGGAGGGGGTCGACCTGGCGGTCCGGCTCGACCCCGATGTCGTCCTGATGGATCTGCGGATGCCGGGCGGCGGCGGAGTCGCCGCCATCGGCGAACTGACCGCGCGCGGCGCCCGGTCCAAGGTGCTCGTCCTGACCACGTACGACACCGACTCCGACACTCTTCCCGCGATCGAGGCCGGGGCGACCGGCTATCTGCTCAAGGACGCGCCCCGCGACGAGCTGTTCACCGCCGTCCGCGCCGCCGCCGACGGCCGTACCGTGCTCTCGCCCGCCGTCGCCTCCCGCCTCGTCTCACGGGTGCGCACCCCGGCGGACCGGGGCAACGAGTCGTTGTCGGCCCGTGAGCGCGAGGTGCTCGAACTCGTCGCGAAGGGCACCTCGAACCGTGAGATAGCCGCCGAGCTGTTCATCAGCGAGGCCACGGTGAAGACCCACCTCACCCATATCTTCGCCAAGCTCGGCTCCAAGGACCGGGCCGCCGCCGTCGCGGTCGGATACGACCGGGGCATCCTCGGCTGACCCTCACTCCCTGACGCTCACTCCTTGACCCGCAGCAGCAGCACCGACCTGGCCGGCACGGTCAGCATCCCGCCGCCACGGTGGACGGTGCCGGGCGCCATGGCCTGGTCCTCCCGCGAGGTGTCCAGGACCAGTTCGTAACTCTGTGCCCACGGCGGCCCGGGGAGCCGAAAGCCGCTCGGCCGGTGGTCCGCGTGCAGGATCGCCAGAAAGCTGTCGTCCGTGACCTGTTCGCCGCGCGCGTCCCGGCCGGGGATGTCGCGCCCGGAGAGATAGAGCCCGACCGTCGCGGCCGGTGCGTACCAGTCCTCCTCCGTCATCTCCGCACCCTGCCGGGTGAACCACGCCAGGTCCCGCAGCCCGTCCGCCGCCTGTGCCCGCCCCGAGAAGAAGGCGCGACGGCGCAGCACCGGGTGGGTGTGGCGCAGCCGGAGCACCCGCGCCGTCAGCTCGGTCAGCGACCGCCACCCGGGCTGTTCGAGCAGCGACCAGTCCAGCCAGCTGATCTCGTTGTCCTGGCAGTACGCGTTGTTGTTGCCGCCCTGCGTACGGCCCATCTCGTCGCCCGCGACCAGCATCGGCACACCCGTCGACAGCAGCAGTGTGGTGAGCAGATTGCGCAGCTGACGGCGGCGCAGCGCGTTGACGCCGGGGGCGTCGCTCACGCCCTCGGCACCGCAGTTCCAGGCCCGGTTGTCCGAGGTGCCGTCCCGGTTGCCCTCGCCGTTGGCGTCGTTGTGTTTCTGCTCGTAGCTGACCAGATCGCGCAGCGTGAAGCCGTCGTGCGCGGTGATGAAGTTGACCGAGGCGTACGGGCGCCGGCCGCCCCACGCGTACAGATCGCTGGATCCGGTCAGCCGGTAGCCGAGATCCCGCACGTCGGGCAGGGCGCCGCGCCAGAAGTCCCGTACGGCGTCCCGGTAGCGGTCGTTCCACTCGGTCCACAGCGGGGGGAAGGCGCCCACCTGGTAGCCGCCGTCGCCGACGTCCCACGGCTCGGCGATCAGCTTCACCCGGCGCAGCACCGGGTCCTGGGCGATCACCGCGAGGAACGGGGAGAGCATGTCGACGTCGTGCATCGAGCGGGCCAGCGCGGCCGCGAGATCGAAGCGGAAGCCGTCGACGCCCATCTCCGTGACCCAGTAGCGCAGTGAGTCCGTGATCAGCCGCAGGACGTGCGGCTGGACGACGTGCAGGGTGTTGCCGCAGCCGGTGTAGTCCGCGTATCTGCGGGCGTCGGACTGGAGGCGGTAGTAGCCGCGGTTGTCGATGCCGCGCAGCGAAAGCATCGGACCCAGTTCGCTCGCCTCCGCCGTGTGGTTGTAGACCACATCGAGGATCACCTCGATCCCGGCGTCGTGCAGGGCCCGCACCATCCGCTTGAACTCGCCGACCTGCTGGCCCGCTGTCCCGCTCGCCGAGTAGTCGGCGTGCGGGGCGAAGTAGCCGATGGAGTTGTAGCCCCAGTAGTTGTGCAGGCCGCGCCGGAGCAGATGGTCCTCGTGGGCGAACTGATGCACCGGCAGCAGTTCCACCGCCGTGACCCCGAGCCGCAGCAGATGCCCGATGGCCGCCGGATGGGCGAGACCGGCGTACGTGCCCCGCAGCTCCTCGGGGATCTCGGGGTGCAGCTTGGTGAAGCCGCGCACATGCAGCTCGTAGATGACGGAGTCCGCCCACGGGGTCTTGGGCCGGCGGTCCTGCGCCCAGTCGTCGTCGTCATGAACCACGACACCCTTCGGCACGTACGGAGCGGAGTCCCGTTCGTCGCGCACGGTGTCGGCGACCTGTTGATGCGGCCAGTCCCTCACATGGCCGTACACCTCGGCCGGGAGGGTGAACGAGCCGTCCACGGCCCGTGCGTACGGATCGAGAAGCAGCTTCGCCGCGTTCCAGCGGGCACCGGTCCACGGGTCCCAGCGGCCGTGCACCCGGTAGCCGTACCGCTGACCCGGCCGTACGCCCGGCACGAAGCCGTGCCAGATCTCATGGGTCAGCTCGGTCAGCACAAGGCGCGTCTCGCTCCCCGCCTCGTCGAAGAGGCAGAGCTCGACGGCCTCCGCGCCGCCCGCCCAGAGCGCGAAATTGGTGCCCGCCACCCCGTCGGGACCCACCCTGAAGCGGGCCCCGAGCGGCATCGGGGCGCCGGGCCACACGGCGGGCGGACGTCTTGGCACGGCCTCTCGCGCGCTCTTCGGCCCGGCCGCCGTCTCCGTCCCGTGCACTGCCTCCTGCTCGGCTGCGCTCGACACCTGCTCGCCTCCCGCGGCTCATGGGGACCGGCACCGAAAGGGAGCGCGCGACGTCCCGGCCGCGGCTCCCCGAGTGTGGTCCTTCCCTCTGTTCTGCCCACGCGGGGGCTCGCACTCACGTTTCCCCCGACCGGCCCCCGTCGTTGGGGGGACGTGAACCACGTAGCGAAGAGGGCGGTGGCGAGCTCGGCCACCGTGCTGACATGGGCAGGACTACTCGCCGTGCTGGCCGTACTGAGCGGCTGCACCGCCGGATCCATCTTCAGCGGGAAGGCGCGCTCCCCGCAGGAAGCGATCCTGATCACCCCGCGGGACGGGGCGAAGAACATCGGCCCGGACGACCGGATGGAGGTGAAGGTCCCCGACGGGCGGCTGGAGAGCGTCGAGGTGACGCGGATCGAGGACGCACAGCGCCAGACGGTGCAGGGCCGGATCGCGTACGACGGTCTTTCCTGGACGCCCCGGGGGAAGACGGGCCGGCTCAGGCTCGCCTCCGAGTACAGCGTCGACGCGGTCGCCCTGGACGGCGCCGGGCACCGCACGGTCCGCCACACCACATTCACCACGGCCGTCCCCGAACACCGCTTCATCGGCTATTTCAAACCGGAGAACCGGTCCACGGTCGGCACCGGAATGATTGTTTCCTTCAACTTCAACCGCCCGGTCAGGAACCGTGCGGCCGTGCAGAAGGCCATTTCGGTGACCTCTGTTCCGGCGGTCGAGGTTGTGGGGCACTGGTTCGGCGACAACCGCCTCGACTTCCGCCCCGCCGCCTACTGGGCGCCGGGTACCGAGGTCGCCGTCAGGGTGGGGCTGCGCGATGTGGAGGGCGCGCCACATGTGTACGGCACTCAGGACAAGACGGTCACCTTCAGGGTGGGCCGCTCCCAGACGTCCCTGGTCGACGCGGCGGCACACACGATGGAGGTACACCGCGACGGCCGGCCCGTCTCCACGGTCCCGATCACGGCGGGCTACCCGGGGATGGACACGTACAACGGGAAGATGGTGGTCAGCGAGATGTACGGCGTGACCCGGATGGATGGCCGCACGGTCGGCTTCGGCGGCGAGTACGACATCGAGGACGTCCCGCACGCCCTCCGGCTCACCGATTCCGGCACCTTCCTGCACGGCAATTACTGGTCGGACGAGGGCGTCTTCGGGTCGGCCAATGTGAGCCACGGCTGCGTCGGACTGCTCGATGTGCGGGGCGGCGGCAGCGACACCCCGGCAGGCTGGTTCTTCGACCGGACACTCATCGGCGATGTGATCGAGGTCGTCAACTCCAGGGAAAAGCAGGTCGCACCGGACAACGGGCTCGGAGGCTGGAATCTGAACTGGACCCGGTGGAAGGCCGGCTCCGCCCTCCGCTGAGAGCCTGTCGGGTGACGTCCGCCCGATCAGAGGTCGCCCGACAGGCTCTGAGGTTCCGTCGGATCCCCAAGGGCCTGTCCGGCGGACGAGGACACGGACAGGCCACGACCGGCCCCGCCGCGCCCTTGCCCCGTGCCACCTGGTGAAGTCCCGGGACAAGTTGGGACTGAACGGTGACATCCTCGGGATCATCTTCCTGCGTTCGGTGTGATTATCTTTCGCTGAGCGCGCATGTGCAGCGCGCGGGGGCGGGGGCCTGCGGGCTCCCGGGGCCTTGGCGGGGCCAGGCCGTGTGAGGGGAGACGGGCACATTGAACGGGCAGCCGATATCGGGGACATCTGACGGGGCGAACAGCGGGCGGCGCGGTCGAGGGGCCACCGGACTGCTGGCTCCGGTACTGGGTGCGCTGCTGTTGCTGGTGACGGCATGCGGCGGGGGAGACGACGGCGGCAGCGCGGGCAAGGGCCGCAAGGTCGACGACGCCACCGCCTCGCAGGCCGTGGTGACCGTTGCGCCGAAGGACGGGGCGGACTCCGTCGCCACCAGCGGGGCACTGAAGATCTCCGCCGAGCAGGGGAAGCTGACCGCGGTGAAGGTCGCCGGCCCCAAGGGCACCGAGGTCGAGGGAAAGATCGCGGCGGACGGCACGAGCTGGACGCCGGAGCAGCATCTGGCCGCGGCGACCAAGTACAAGGTCCACGCGGTCGCCAAGGACGCGAAGGGCCGTGAGTCGGCGAGGGACACCAGCTTCACGACGCTGGTCCCGCAGAACACCTTCATCGGGCAGTACACCCCGGAGGACGGCTCCACGGTCGGCGTCGGCATGCCCGTCTCGATCCACTTCACCCGTGGCATCACCGACCCGGCCGCGGTCGAGAACGCCATCAAGGTGACGGCCGAGCCTTCCGTACCGATCGAGGGCCACTGGTTCGGCAACGACCGCCTCGACTTCCGCCCCGAGGAGTACTGGGCCGCGGGCACCAAGGTCACCGTGAAGCTCAACCTCGACGGCGTCGAGGGGCGCCCGGGCGTCTACGGCAAGCAGGCCAAGACGATCTCCTTCACCATCGGCCGCAAGCAGGTCAGTACCGTCGACGCGAGCACGCACCGGATGAAGGTCGTCCGCGACGGCAAGCAGATCAAGGACATCCCGATCTCCGCGGGTGCCCCGGCGACCACCACGTACAACGGTCAGATGGTCATCAGCGAGAAGCTCAGGGTGACCCGGATGAACGGTGACACCGTCGGCTTCGGCGGCGAGTACGACATCAAGGACGTGCCGCACGCGATGCGCCTGTCCACCTCGGGCACCTTCCTCCACGGCAACTACTGGGGTGGCTCCGGCGTCTTCGGTTCGGCCAACACCAGCCACGGCTGCGTCGGTCTCCAGGATGTACGTGGTGCCTGGAGCAAGACGACCCCGGCGGCCTGGTTCTTCGACCACTCGCTCATTGGAGACGTCGTGGTCGTGAAGAACTCGCAGGACAGGACGATTCAGCCGGACAACGGCCTCAACGGCTGGAACATGTCCTGGTCGGAGTGGACCAAGTAGCTCCCGTCGTACGGAACGCGAGCGGGCCCGGTGCTGTGACCAACAGCACCGGGCCCGCCGTCGTTAGCGCCGGTTAACCTGCCTCTCATGACCGCAACCCTCGAAGTACGCGACGGCGTCGGCACGATTCTGTTGGACCGTCCGCCCATGAATGCCCTGGATGTCGCCACCCAGGACCGGCTGCGTGAACTCGCCGAGGAGGCGACCCGGCGCGACGATGTGCGTGCCGTGGTCCTCTACGGCGGCGAGAAGGTGTTCGCGGCGGGCGCGGACATCAAGGAGATGCAGGCGATGGACCACACGGCGATGGTCGTACGGTCCAAGGCGCTGCAGGACTCCTTCACCGCGGTGGCCCGGATCCCCAAGCCCGTCGTCGCCGCAGTCACCGGCTACGCGCTCGGCGGCGGCTGCGAACTGGCCCTCTGTGCCGACTTCCGGATCGCCGCCGACAACGCAAAGCTGGGCCAGCCCGAGATCCTGCTCGGACTGATCCCCGGAGCGGGCGGTACCCAGCGCCTCGCCCGGCTGATCGGCCCCTCCCGGGCCAAGGACCTGATCTTCACCGGCCGCCATGTGAAGGCCGAGGAGGCCCTGACGATCGGTCTGGTGGACCGCGTGGTGCCCGCCGCCGAGGTGTACGAGCAGGCGCACGCCTGGGCTGCCAAGCTGGCGCAGGGGCCCGCCCTCGCGCTGCGCGCCGCCAAGGAATCCGTCGACGCCGGCCTGGAGACGGACATCGACACCGGGCTCACGATCGAGCGGAACTGGTTCGCCGGTCTGTTCGCCACCGAGGACCGGGAGCGCGGTATGCGCAGCTTTGTGGAAGAGGGGCCGGGCAAGGCCAAGTTCCTCTGACTGAACGCCAGTTGGGCACAGAGAAACGCGAGTTCATCCGTGCGGGCGGATTAGCTGGGCCTTAAGAGAACCTTAAGGCTCAGCTGTCGGAGGGGCTGGCAACCTCGCCCGGACGTGATATCTGTGCAGGTCAGAAGGGGTATTCCGAACCGCATTCTGCCACTGGCATATGCCTACCGACCTCTCCGGAATGATGTATTCCGGGGTGCGGATTCCGTTGGAACAGCCCCGGAGCCCTCGCCTTGCGGCCATGATGGTGTGCATGGCGGGCCTGGAGGGTGTGGAACAGCCGCGACCGCGCAGCGGCGCGACAGCGGCACGCTGGATGCCGACAGTCGAGGACGAACAGGCGTTCAAAGCACTGGAGTTGTACGGAAACCCGGCGGAGGGCGAAGTCCGGCTGCCGTCCCGCCCGGAGTCCGCGGCCACCGCCCGAAGACTCACCTCGTGTGTGGTGCTGCGCCAGTGGGCGCTCTCCCCGCAGACCGCCGAATACGCCGTGCTGCTCGTTTCGGAGCTCGTCGGCAATGCGGTGAGGCACACCGGCGCCCGGGTCTTCGGGTTACGGATGCTGCGCCGTCGCGGCTGGATCAGGATCGAGGTGCGCGACCCCTCGCGCGGGCTGCCGTGCCTGATGCCCGTCCAGGAGATGGATATCAGCGGTCGGGGGCTCTTCCTCGTCGACAAGCTCTCCGACCGGTGGGGTGTGGATCTGCTGCCGCGCGGCAAGACCACCTGGTTCGAGATGCGGATCTCCGACCGCTGACCCCCGGCGGGCCCGTGTCCGGATGCACAGAAGCCCCCGGTCTGCCGTGGTGCGGCACTTCGGGGGGCTTCTGTGGGGGGCCGTGAAATGGGGGGTGTGTTCACGGCCGCTTGTGACGACCGGGCTCGGGTCGATGCGGTCGTGTCACCGACTATGGCAGATGGGTGACCTCACCGCCAAAGGTGCAAACGGTGCATTAGTGGTCATAATATGACATTCCTCCGGCAAATCGTAGGTGTGATGGGTCACTTGCCTGGAAAATCATGAATATTTATGGGATTCGCTGTGTGTTTCATTCGCACCACCCATAAGTCCGAATTGTTATTTTCTGCACATTTAACCCCTACCGTGTCTGCACATGAACGCCTCCGACATTCCGGTGCACCGCCGCAGCGCCCTGCGCGCGGGAGCAGGGGCCGCCCTCGTCGGCGCCCTCACTGCCGGATGCGCGGACCGCGGCGACGCCCCCGGTACGTCGGCCAGGACCGTCCCGACCGCAGTGAGCCCGAAGAACCCCGTCACCGAGACCACCCGGCCCGCGGCCCCGCACCCCGCGCCCGCCCCGCACCGCTTCCCCGGGCAGCCGGTCCAGATCGACCACGGCCCCCGCGACCGCGCCCGCGTCGCCCTCACCTTCCACGGCCAGGGCGACCCCGCCATCGCCCGGACCGTACTCGCCGAGGCCGAACGGGCCCACGCGCGGATCACGGTCCTCGCCGTCGGCAGCTGGCTCGACGAACACCCCGAGATGGCCCGCCGCATCCTCGACGGCGGCCACGACCTCGGCAACCACACGCAGCGCCACATCGACATCTCCTCGATGGGCGAGGCCGAGGCGTACGCGGAGATCACCGGCTGCGCCCAGCGGCTGCGCCGGCTCACAGGCTCCATCGGCACCTGGTTCAGGCCCTCGCGCACCCGGTACGCCACCCCGCTCGTCCAGCGGCTCGCCGCCAGGGCGGGCTACCCGCACGTCCTCTCGTACGACGTGGACTCCCTCGATTTCACCTCTCCCGGCGCCGCGGCCGTCACGCGCAAGGTGGCGGGGGAGATCCGCAACGGATCGGTGGTGAGCCTGCATTTCGGCTACGCGGACACGGTCGCCGCCCTGCCTCTCCTCCTCACCGAAATCGACCACCGCCGACTGCGCGCGGTGACGACCACGGAGCTGCTGACCTGATGCTTCCCTCCACCAAGCGCACTGCGGCCCTGCTCGGGGGCGTCCTGCTGGCGGTACTCACCGGCTGCGGCACCCCCGCCGAGAAGGGGAACGTCGAGGCCGCCGCACCGTCCGGCAGGGCGAAGCCCGTACTGCCCGGCATGCCGCCGGTCCTCGACGCCAAGGACATCTACGCGGCCGACCGGCCCGGGAAGCTCTCCCCGGTCGTCAAGGACTTCCCGTCCCGCGTGTACGTCCCCAACACCAACTCCGACACGGTGTCGGTCATCGATCCCGCGACATACAAGGTCATCAGGACCATCAAGGTCGGCCGCCAGCCGCAACATGTCGTCCCGTCCTGGGACCTGAAGACCCTGTGGGTCAACAACGACATCGGTGACAGCCTCACGGCCATCGACCCGGCCACCGGGAAGGTGCGCCGCACGGTGCCCGTCTCCGACCCGTACAACCTCTACTTCACACCGGACGGCAAGTACGCCGTGGTGATGGCCTCGATGGACCGCGAACTGGTCTTCCGCGACGCCCACACCATGAAGACGGCCAAGACCGTCCCGGTCAGCTGCGCGGGCGTCAACCACGCCGACTTCTCCATGGACGGCCGGTACTTCATCGTCTCCTGCGAGTTCTCCGGCGAACTCCTCAAGGTCGACACGGCGCAGATGAAGGTCGTCGGGCGGCAGAAGCTGCCGTTCAATGGCGCGATGCCGCAGGACGTGAAGCTGTCACCCGACGGCGGCACGTTCTACATCGCGGACATGATCGCGAACGGGGTGTGGGCGCTGGACGGGAAGAAGTTCACCACCCCGAAGCTGCTGCCCACCGGCAAGGGCGCCCACGGCCTCTACGTCAGCCGCGACTCCAAGGAGATGTACATCTCCAACCGGGGCGAGGGCTCCATCTCCGTCTTCGACTTCGCACAGCGCAGACTGGCGAAGAAATGGCACCTGCCGAGAGGCGGCAGCCCCGACATGGGCGGAGTCTCGGCGGACGGCAAGGTCCTCTGGCTGAGCGGGCGTTACAACTCCGAGGTGTACGCGATCGACACCGCCAGCGGCAAACAGCTCGCCCGGATCCCGGTGGGCAGCGGCCCGCACGGACTCGCCGTCTACCCGCAGCCGGGCCGCTACTCGCTCGGCCACACCGGCGTGTTCCGCTGACGCCCGGCGTCAACGCTCCGCCGGACACGCTCGCCTTCGGGTGACGCTCCACGGCCCGTCGTCGCACTGCCCGGACAGTGATCATCATGATGATCACTTCTCGTCTCCGGCGCCGGGCCGCAGTCGCCGCTCTCTCCTTCTCCGCCGTGCTCGTCCCGGCCGCCGCCACCGAGGCCGCACCCGCCAAGGCTCCCGCGGCCGCCGCGGTCAAGCCCGGTGGCTGCCCGGCCGTCGCCGACCATCTCTTCGCCGCCGCCGACCCGGTGGACCTCGGCCGGATCACCCCGCAGCCCTCCTGGCGGGACGACTGCCGCCAGCTCTACCGGGCGGACGGCCGGGGCCCGACGACCATCTTCGACGAGGGCTTCCACGCCAGGGGCGTCGTCTACGGCCAGTACGACCTGGAGAAGTACGTCCTGGCCAACCAGACTTCGCCGTTCGTCTCCACCACGTACGACCATGACCTGTACAAGCGGTGGAAGAGCGAGTTCAACTACTACATCGACGCCCCCGGCGGCATCGACGTGAACAAGACGATCGGCGACACCCACAAGTACGCCGACCAGGTGGAGGTCGCCTTTCCCGGCGGCCTCGACCGGAAGTTCATCGTCGGGGCGTGCCCGGTCGACCGGGCGACGAAGACCGAGATCATGAACAAGTGCGTCGACAACCCGCACTACAAGCCGTGGCGCAGCTGATCCGCCGAACACTCACCCCGCGACCAACAGGGCCTCCGAGCCCACCGCCCGGTAGCCCGCCGCCTGGAACGTCCGCACACTGCGGGCGTTCCCCGGCGACTGCTGTGCCCACACCACCGAGTCCGGCACCAGATGCCGGGCCGCCCGCGCCAGCCGTTCGCCCAGCCGCCGGCCGCGCGCTTCCTCGGCCACCTCGATCGCGGTCTCCCAGCGCCCGGCGACCCCCCGGCCGAGGATCACCACACCGCCGTCGGCGGACCAGACCCGCACCTCGTCGCGGTACTTCATCGCCCGTGCCACCCGAGGGTGCTCCGGGTCCTCGATCTCCCGCAGCGCGATCTCCGGTTCGCCCGGCAGTGCGTCCGCGACCGTCAGCAGATCGATGGTGTTCATGTGCCGGCCGCTCCGGGCCAGCAGCGCGCTCAGGAAGTACGGATTCATTGTCGCGGCGAGCTCGTCGCCGGGGGTGGCGTCCAGCACGGACCGCACCCACCGCGGATCCTCGTCGAGGAACACCACCGAGTGCGCGGTGAACGCCAGCACTCCCGCGTCCCGGACACCGGGCTGCCGCACCACCGTCGTGGACCCGTCCGGCGGGGGAAACCGTCCGTGCGCCGCAGCCGCCAGGATCTTTGCCAGTGCGTCGTCCATCAATGCCCCGCTCCCCGGTCCGGACCGAGGTCCGCCGGGCGGCGGACCTCCCACTTATGATCGACTACCGGCTGCCGCGACCGCCATCCGTAGCGCCCGTTAATCTGGCCCACGTCAGTCAGGCATTGGTCAGGCATTGGTCAGGCATTGGTCAGGCATTACGAAGGGGCGAAACAGTGGCGGACATCGAGTCGGCACGCAAGGCATTCCAGCGGTTCGATCTGAACGGCGACGGGCTGATATCGGCCGCCGAGTACAAGAGCGTGATGGCTCAGCTCGGCGACCCCTACGTCACCGAGCCGGTGGCGCAGGCCGTCATCAACTCGCACGACGCCAATGGCGACGGGCTGCTCACGTTCGACGAGTTCTGGGCGGCGCAGAACAAGGCCTGATGGCCGGGAGGCCCCCCGGCCCACGGGCCGGGGGGCGCCGCCCGCGCCGCTGTCGGCGGACCGACCGGTGTCAGGTGTTCCTCCGGTACGGCGCCCGGCCGCGCAGCTCCTCGCCGCGCGGGGCGCACCACGGCAGGCGCTCCGGGGCCGAAGCCCATCACCGGGCGGGACGTGTCCCAGGTCGGCCGGCCGGGATCACCGGAAGCCGCGAACCGTACCCACGCCGCGGGCATCGCGTCGGCCGGCTCCTGCGGGGCGTCCTCGCCGATCAGGGCCACCGAGTCTGCCCTCCGGCCACCGAGTCCGCCCTCCGGCCACCGAGTCGGCCCTCCGGCCACCGGCCCCCGCGCCATGCTCTGCCGGCCGGTCAGGCGGCGAAGTACCGTGACAGCGACTCCCGTTCGTCGATCTCCATCAGATCGGGGCGGGTGTAGCGCTCCGCGCGGGCGTGGTAGTCGAAGTCGCCCCGGACCAGCCCGCGGTAGTCCTGCACGCACCGCTCCAGCGCGGCCCGGGTGCGGCCGTGGATCCCGGCCGCCTCTATTTCGTCGATCAGTTCCTTCTCGGCGCGCTGCACCCGATCCGCTATCTCCGCGAGCTGCCCCCCGGCCTCGTCGACGGCCTCCTGGAGGGTGAATCCGCTGTCGCGCTGAATGAGCCGTACCGCATTGTGCTCGTAGCCGAGAAGTGCCTCCTTCTCGAAGGAGCAGATGTCGTTGCAGAGCCCCGAGTGATCGGTTACAGCATTGCGTAGAGTGATATAGGCAGGAAGGCTGCGGGCCGATTCCGGAAGGTCGATTCCGGCGGTGATCTCATGCAGATCCAGAAAGGGTTGCATGGCCACCGAATCCCGCCGGTGCTTCGTGAATTCGTTCCGCGTCGGCACCTGCCCGGCGGCCCGTTCCACCGCCTCGGCGTAGTAGGTCCACAGCCAGGAGGCCGTGTCCCGCCGGAACTGCCGGATCCAGCGCGGCGAACGGTCGTGGTACGTCCGGGCGCGCAGGCCTACGAGCGCGTACTCCATGGGGCCGCGCGGCTGTTCGCCGTCGAGTACGGCCACCAGCCGGTCGATCGCCGCCTCGCACATGCGGGGATCACGTCCGGCGGGACCGTCGTCGAACTCGTCGTCGACGAGGAAGGCCCAGAAGAGCCACTGGCAGAAGAGATCGAGATGCTGCTGTGAAGCAGTGGGGAATATGAGAGATACCCAGAGTTCGGGCCTGGTCCGGATCATCTTCTTCCGGGCCACCGGAGAGAGTGCGAGACCATTGGATTCGGCCCATTCCCAAGCGGCCTTCCTGGTCTCGTCGATGCCGGGATTGCATCCCGCGCTCTGGAACGGCATATGAAACTCTGGCAGCGCAATCTGACTCATTGGTGCCCCTCGTCGAGACGATGCGGATGAACGATACGAACGGGGATCTGATCGAATTCACGCGTCGGCGCCAGTACACATCCGGGGGCGGTTCGCCCGCTCCTGCCGGCCATTTGCCGGTCGGTCCAACTCCTGCAACATAAGGCATGGGCGAGGAGGCGGAAGGTAGTTCGTGCCTACGCGAAGGCGTGGAGCTCCTCGGCGGGGCGAACGCGGGTCACGGACCTCGGTGCGGGGGCTCCGGCCGGTCTCGAACGCCTGGGGGAGCAGCAGGGGAGCGGAGTGGCTCGTACTGGGTGGCCGCGTTCACGAGGTTCCTCGGAGCTGTTGCGCAGACGCCGAGTCGCCCGGCGTCCGCACAACCGACTGGAGAAGGGGGAAGCCCCTCACTGGCCACTGCGGGCCTTCGCCTCGTGCGGTGCGGACACCGTTGTCCGTACGCGGTCGCCCAGATATGCGGTGCCCGCGCCGATCACCGCGGCCACGGGCGCGAGGGCGAGGGCGCCGGCCGGCCCCCAGATGTCCAGGAGCACACCGCCCGCACCGGCACCGGCGGCCGCGCCGAGCTGAAGGGCGGTGCCGACCCACGCCTGGGTCTCGGCGGCCGTGCCCGGGGGCGCGAGATCTCCCGACCGGCCGTACACGGCGACGAACGACGGGCCGAAGGAGAGCCCGGTCAGCAGACAGAGCGGTACGGCCACGAACCACCCCGCCTCGCTGCCGACGGCGAGCGCGGCGGCGAAGACGGCCAGGGCGAGCAGCAGCACGGGGAGTTGTGTCACCCGGGCGGCCAGGGCCGGCGTCATGGCCCCGATCAGCAGACCGCCCACGATGCTGCCGATGGACAGCACGCTCAGGAGCAGGCCGCTGAGCAGCTGCGAGTCCTTGCTCTCGCTCGGTGTGGCGAGAGCGATCTCCAGCACGCTCACGGTCGTGGCGAAGCACAGGGTCGCTCCGAGCAGGAGGACGAGCCGGGAGCTGGCGAGCGGTCCGGCCCAGTGGCGCTCGGCCCCCTCGGCCGACGACTTGTCGTCACCGATGTTCTTCGGCAGCAGGAGGGTCGCCACCGCGGTGAAGACCACGGCGGCCGTCAGGCCCGCCCAGGGGGCGAACGTCACACAGGCCAGCGCGGCCAGGGTGGGGCCCAGGATGAATCCCGCGTCGGCCAGGACCGAGTCGAACGCCAGGGCTGTGGGGCGGCCGGCCTCCGTGGTGACCGACCGCCACATCACCCGGGTGACCACACCGATCGGGGGTGCGGCGAGATTGCCCACCAGAGCCGAGGCCACCGTGATCCAGAAGGGCCCGTTCATACGCTCGTTGACGAGCAGGGCGCCCACGAGAACGGTGTGGATCACCAGAATCGTCCACAGCACCACGCCGTACGCGTAGCGGTCGAGCAGCCGGCCCCTGAGTGGCGTGGACAGCCCCCCGAGGGCCGACACAGCCACCACGAACGCGCCGGCGCTGTACGTCCGCTGGTCGGCGACCGCGTACAGGATGCCCAGCGAGAACATGCCGGCCTGCAGCTTCCCGAAGGCCGCCGCGAGCGCGCACATGAGAATCCCCGGCTCCGAGAAGAACGCCCGGTATCCGTAGGATCGTGCCGCGCTCATCGCGGAACCGGCCCCCCGTGCTCGGCGGCGGCTGGTGCGACGGTCACGCTGATGCGGCCTGCCGCTGCCCGGGCCCGCGCGAGCGCGGTGTCCGGGTCGTCGGCGACGGTGATGACCGCGCCGCCACGGTCGTCGGAACTGCGCAGCGGGTGGACGGCGTCGCCCGGTCCGATGGCCGTGTAGCCCTCCGTGACACCCTCCTGGGCGAGCGCCTCGTCGAGACCGGTGACGGCCGTGACCGTGCCCTCGGGCGGGGTGAGGAACCAGGTGGCCGAGGCGCGTGGCACCGGAGAGGGGCGCGGGTCGACCGGCTTGCCCGCGAGCCAGTCGAAGGTCAGCTGCTGCATGTCCACACCCGTGGCCAGCCGTACGAGCTCGACGATGCCGTCTCCGCCCGGCCGGCTGTGTGTCTCGATGACGCGCGGTCCGCGGCCGGTCAGGACGACTTCGGTGTGGGCGGGACCCTCGGTCAGGCCGACGGCGTCGAGCAGCGCCGCCACCTCGGCCGCCATGGCGGTACGGTCCGCCGCGGTGACCCGGGCCGGGACGAGATGGCCGACCTCGACGAAGTTGTCGCCTTTGAACTTCTCGGTGACGGCGAGCACATGGTGGGTGCCGTCGGTACTGAAGGTCTCCACGCTGAACTCGGGACCTGTCAGATACTCCTCGGCGATCCAGCCGGATGCCGGGGAGGGAACGGTCTCGCCCACCGAACGTGCCGTGTCCTTAAGCGTGACGTCGTGGTCGACGAGGACGATGCCGCGGCTGGCCGAGCCGTCGACCGGCTTCAGGATGAAGGGGTATCCGTGCCGGCCGGCGAAGGACCGGAGATCCTCGGCGCTGTGGACGGCGCCGTACGCCACGGAGCCGCAGGCGGAGCCCAGGGTGGCGGTGCGCATCCGGTGCTTGTCGTTCACCGTGCGCACGACATCGGACCGGTTGGCAGGCAGGCCGAATTCCTCGTTGAGGAGGGCTGCGGCCTCCAGGTAGCGGTCGACCATGGTGACGGCCACGCCGAACGGACGCTCGCGGTGCATCTCCCGAGCTGCCCGCATCAGGCGCTCGGGTGTGGGGTCCTCGAACAGCGTGTACTCATCGGCGCTGTCGAGGATGGTTCGGGGCGTCCGTGACGCGGCACCCAGGTAGGCGACCCGCAGCCCGGCCGCCTTGGCGGCTCTGACCGGCTCGATGCGTGTCCCACCGAGGAGGAGGACAGCGCCGACCGGACAACGACGCGTGTACAACAAGGCGTCACCTCACAGAACTTGAAGAAAATCCGGGCTTGGGAATCGCACGCTCGTCGAACACCGAGCCCCTCGGGCAGGCCTGATGCCGTACGCGGTGTGCCGACGTCGTGGATCAGCCCCAGCCAAGATCGTTCTCGGGCCCGGTGCGAGGCGAGGCGGAGCCGGACAGCGTGGTTGGCGTCTTCGCGGTGTCCGTCATCCGGAGCTCAGCGGTCCCCAGAGTCAGTGCCGCGATGCCGAACAGCGTCGCTGCCAGCACAGATGTCTTCAGTGTCCCCGTGAAATGTTGCATTGTCTTCAGTATCCCCGTGACATGTTCCGTGATCGGTAGTTCCCCTGAACGTGCCTGCGATCTGTGCGCAGTGCCGGTTACCACCCTTGTGATAAGGGCGAGTTGTGTCTACAGCTACCCGGGCTCAGGTCTCCGCTGGCGGGAAACCGGCAGGGGTACAAGACGGGATAAGTGCGGTCTCCGATGTTTTGTCAGGTGATGGCACGTCAAATCGCCCGAGGTGGGATTTCCTCGTTCTGCTTGTTATGTCAGTAGGCGGGTCACGGGAGAGGGGTCACGCCATGTAAGCAGGGCGTAACGTTCTGCGGATAGACCTTTGACAACCTGGCATGCAGATGCGAAGTTCGTGAGCGGCCGGCCGGGACCCCCACTGGCCAGCAGGTTTGACCATGTGACACTGGGTGGTGCGTGGCGTCGAGGGGGGCGGCGAGGCACCGCGGAGGGCCGCCTTGGTACATCTGGAAACGCATCTGACCACGGACATGCGGCGCGTCTACGCCCTGGCCGTCCGCCGTCGTGCGGTGACCGCGGAGGAGGTGGGCGCGGAGCTCGACTTGGACGAGGAGGAGACGGCCTGGGTGCTCGCGGGTTTGGTGGACCTGCGGCTGCTGCACCCCGACGCCGACGGCGGCAAACTCGTTGCCGTGGCGCCCGACTCCGCGCAACTCCGGCTCCTCGGGCCGCTGGTGCGCGAAATCTCCGTCATGCAGGAGCAGGTGGACCAGATACGGGCCAGCCTCGGATCGCTCCTGCCAGTCTACCGGGACGAGGCGGGCTCGGCCGCCGGCCAGATCGAGGTGGTACGTGATCTGGACGTGGTGCTGCCGCTCATCGAGGAGTTCAGTGTGCGCGCCGAGACCGAAGTGCTCACCTCCCAGCCGGGTGGTGGTCGGCCGGTGGAGCAGTTGGAAGACGCCCTGGTGTTCGCTCAGGAACTGCTGGGTCGCAGCGTTCTGATGCGCACGTTATATCAGCACACCGCGCAGTTCGATCAGGGCACGGTCGCGTATGTCGAACACGTGTCGAAGCTCGGTGGTGAAGTCCGCACCACGGCCGACGGCTTCACCCGCATGCTCGTCTTCGACCGGCGCGTGGCGGTTCTGGCTCTCAAGGGGCACCCCCAGGGTGCTGTCGTCGTGCGCAACGAGAACGTCATCGACACGCTGGTGGACGCTTTCGAGCGGACCTGGAACGGGGCCCGGCCGTTTCCGCTGCAGTACAGCAAGAGCCAGATCGTGAATATCTCCTCGGAGGTCAAGCAGGCCATCATGCACCTGCTGGTGGCCGGGGAGAGCGACAAGAAGATCGCCGCGAGGGTGGGTCTGTCCCTGCGGACCTGTCAGCGTCATATCGCGGATCTGATGCAGGAAATCGGGGCGCGCAACCGAATGCACGCCGGTTATCTCCTTCATGAACAGCTGGCGAAGAGGGAGGATGCCGGCCTCCAGTGATTTGGCGTTTTCCTCGCCAATGCCCGATTCGTGCCCCCCTCGGGTTGCTGCCGACGCGTTTCCGAGCCTTGATCGCTGTAGACGTGGAGCATCGAGTCGATGAAGGTAAGTCGAGCGTGATCGAGGCTTTTCGCAGAGAACGTTGAACGGGGGCGGCAATGCTACGACTCGATGAGTCACTGGAGGATACGGCGGGAGCCGGAAGGGTCGACCGGAAAAATCGCCCACTGCTTCTGCTGATAGGCAGCGGCGGCCAGATCTGGCGTGAGTACATTCTGAAGTCCGTCGGGCACTCCTATGACCTCTGGCTGTTCGCGCCCAAGGAGCCCGGCTGGGAATCCCGGTATCTCAAGGGAAACACGATCGTCGACACGCTCGATGCCCGTGCGGCGGTGGAAGCCGCCGTCCGGCTCGGCGAGAGTGCGCCGATCGCCGGAGTTCTCTGTTACGACGAGATCCGGGTACCGGTCGCGGCCTCGGTCGCCGAGGCCCTGAAGCTTCCGGGCGCGAACGTCGACGGCGTGCGCGCCTGCCGGGACAAGCACCTCGGGCGGGAGGCGCTGGCAGCCGCGGGAGTGGCACAGCCCGTGTCCAGGGCGGTCGCGTCGCTGGACCAGGCGCGGGACGCGGCGCGGGCGATCGGCTACCCGGTCGTGCTGAAGCCGCGCGCCCTCGCGGCCAGTGTCGGCGTCGTCCGGGCGGACGGGCCAAAGGCCCTGGAATCCGCCTACGCGGAGGCCTCCGAGGCGCACTTCGACGAGATCCCGCGCGACGAGGCCTGGGTGCTGGTCGAGGAGTACCTGGACGGTCCGGAGATCAGCGTCGAGAGCGCCTGCGCGGACGGCCGCGTGACGCCGCTGTTCATTGCCCGCAAATCCCTCGGCTTCCCTCCGCACTTCGAGGAGATCGGCCACACGGTCAGCGCGAACGATCCGCTGCTGGACGATCCCGAGGTGCGACGGGTGCTGCAGGAGGCCCATACGGCGCTCGGTCTCGACACCCTGGTGACCCACACGGAGCTGCGTCTGACCCGGACCGGTCCGCGCCTCGTGGAGGTCAACGCCCGCCTCGGCGGGGACCTGATTCCGTACGTGGCCCAGCTGGCCACCGGGATCGACTACGGCATGGTGGCCGCGGACCTCGTCGCGGGAGGCGAGCCGGCCATGACCCCGGTGCGATCGGGCACGGCCCATGTCCAGTTCCTGTACCCGGAGCACGATCTCGATGTGACCACCCTGACGGTCGACGGCGACCACGCGCTGCCGCCGGGGGTCCACGAGGTGACACTCATGGCGGCCCCGGGCCGCCGGCTCCGGCTGCCGCCCCGCGACCACGTGGCGGGCCGGTACGCGTACGTGGTCACGACCGGGGAATCACGGGACGAGTGTCTCGCAGCCGTACCGTCAGCGGCGCGGCTCGTTCACCTGGCAGGCGACCCGGTCGCTTAGGGCGACCGGTAAACGGGGGGCGGTACGGAGCTCCCCGCGGCGGAGAACGCGGACATCGTTGCCGCATGCGGCCCTTGGGGCCACCCCTCTCCCTCTTTCACCCATTCACCTTTTCCCGACCCTCCGTTCCCGTGTGGTGCGCAGCGCGCACGGCCGGTGGCCGAGGGGCGCTGCCTGCGCCTGCGTCCGGCCCTGTACCCACTCTCTTTTTTCAGGAAGGCGTCACCGTGGCACGTGTGATCGCGATCGTCTCCGGTGGGCTCGACTCCGTCGTGCTCGCCCACCATCTCCATGCCGAAGGCCATGAGGTGCATTTGCTGTCGATCGACTACGGTCAGCGGCACCGGAAAGAACACGATTACGCCCGGATCGCGGCCGAACGCATCGGTGCCGAGCACGAGATCGTCGATCTCGCGAACGTGGCCGCCATGCTCCCGGGGTATTCCCTGACAGATTCTCAGGTCGATGTTCCGGATCAGCACTACACGGCACCGGGAAGTGTTAATGTCGTCCCGAATCGCAATGTGATTCTGCTGTCCGTCGCATATGGAAAGGCCGCCGCCGTGAAGGCGGATCAGGTCGCCATCGGAGCGCTGGCGGGCGATGCGTCCACCGCACCCGACTGCTCGGCTGAATTCATCTCCGCCTTCAATGCCATGGAAAAGGTGGCGTGCGCCGGATATGCGCCGGCCCACCTGGAAGTCGTAGCCCCTTTCATTGATCTCCACAAGCATGACGTCATTCGTCTCGGGGAAAAGCTGGGCGTCGACTGGACCGAGACCTGGAGCTGCTTCAAGGGCACCGAGGTGCACTG
Organism: Streptomyces sp. NPDC002785; assembly: GCF_040295565.1. Lineage (NCBI taxonomy): Bacteria > Bacillati > Actinomycetota > Actinomycetes > Kitasatosporales > Streptomycetaceae > Streptomyces > Streptomyces sp. NPDC002785. The sequence continues at coordinate 38,385 of NZ_JBEOVN010000005.1, forward strand.
CGGAACGTGCGCCGCCTGCGTCGACCGTATCCAGGCCTTCGAGAAAGCCGAAACGACGGACACCACGGTTTACTTCAAGGAGTAGATTGATGCTGCATATCACCAAGGAATTCCACTTCTCGGCGAGTCACCGACTGGCCCACCTGCCCTCGGACCACCAGTGTGCCCGTCTGCACGGCCACAACTACATCATCGAGCTGGGTCTTTCCGCCGCGCCGGACCAGCTGACCGAGGCCGGATTCGTGCGGGACTACGGAGACCTGGCCGACTTCAAGAAGTGGCTGGACCACACGCTCGACCACCGGCACCTCAACGATGTCATCGAGGACCGCAACCCGTCGGCCGAGAACATGGCCATGTGGATCTATGAGCAGTGGTCGGAGCGTTACCCCGAACTCAGCGCCGTGCGGGTCTCGGAGACCGACAAGACCTGGGCCGAGTACCGGCCGTGAGCATAGTCGTCAATGAGATCTTCGGCCCTACGGTCCAGGGCGAGGGGCCGTCGGCCGGCCGCCAGTGCGCCTTCCTGCGACTGGGCGGGTGCAACCTGTCCTGTCGTTGGTGCGACACCCCCTACACCTGGGACTGGAAGGGGGAGAGCGACGAAGGAACCGCGTACGACCCCCGCAAGGAACTGCACAACAGGGATGTCGACGGAGTCCTCAAGGAACTCCTCGCCCTGGACACCGAACTCGTAGTGATCAGCGGCGGTGAGCCGCTGAGCCAGCAGCGCCGCCTGCGCCCTCTGCTGAAGGGGCTGCGCGAGGCGGGCGTCACGGTGGAGTTCGAGACGAACGGGACCGTCGTCCCGGACGACGAGATCATCACGACGGGGGTGCGTTTCAACGTCTCCCCGAAGCTCTCCCATGCCGGGGACCCGGAGTCCAAGAGGATCGTGCCCGCTGCCCTGCGCAAACTGGCGCGGACCCCCGACGTGGCGTTCAAGTTCGTCTGCCGTACGGCGGAGCACCTGGACGAAGTGGCGGCCCTCGAAAGGGACTTCGCCATTTCGCCGGTATGGGTCATGCCCGAGGGCAAGGACGTGGCACACATCAGTCAGCACTTGAGTTCCCTCGCGGACGAGGTCGTGCGGCGTGGCTGGAATCTCTCCACCCGCCTGCATGTCCTGGCGTGGGGCGACAAGAGAGGAATCTAGATGAGCATCGACGTGGACACCTCGGCCATCACCATCCTGGAGGAAGAGGTACAGGGGGGTGACCCGCTGGAGTCCATCGCCCGGCGCCTCCTGATCGAGCTGGGCGAGGACCCGGACCGCGAAGGCCTGCGCGACACCCCCCGACGCTACGCGCGTTGGTGGCGTGAGTTCGTCGACTACGACCCCGGCAACCTCGACACCGTCTTCAGCAGCGTCGCCAGCAACCAGACCGTCATGGTCTCCGGTATGCGGGTGTGGTCGTTGTGCGAGCACCACCTGCTGCCCTTCAACTGTGATCTGCAGGTCGCCTACCGGGCCCACAACAGCCTGCTGGGACTGTCGAAGTTCGCCCGGATCGCGCACAAGCATGCCCACAAGCTGCAGGTGCAGGAGCGGCTCGTCGCCGACATCGCCGCCGAGGTGAGCGAGATCACCGGATCGCCCGACGTGGCCGTCGTCGGCCGGGGCGAGCACCTGTGCATGACGATGCGCGGCATCAAGACCGGGGCGCAGATGACCTCCGCCGTCTTCGAGGGCGTCTTCCGCGAGAACAGCTTCGAGCGGACCGAGCTGCTGAGCCTCATGAACGGCGCCTGAACCGTGCACGGCTGAAAGAAACGGCTTGTGCTGTGACCGTTCATCGTCTTCGAAGGAACGTTCATGCTTGTGTCGGAGAAGGATCACCGGGCGGCCAGGGCCTACGCGAAGGGGTACACCGCCCCTTCGCGGCTCCGCCAGGACATCAAGGACGCACACCGGACGCGTCTTTGGGTCACCGTGTCCTGCGCGCTGCTCGACCACCTCGTCGCGGGACTCGCCGCCGGGGCCGCGGCCTGGCTCATCATGCACCACCCCGTCGTGTCGATCGTCCCGGCGCTGCTCGCCGGCGCGCTCATCGCCCGCCAGCTGCGGGCGCTGGAGAATCTTGTCCATGAAGCCTCCCATTACAACTGGAGCCGGCACCGGCGGCGTCTGAACGACGTACTCGGCTACCTTCTCGCCGCCGCCCCCACCGGCAGCCGGATCAGCGCGTACCGGACCAGCCACCTGCTGCACCACGGACGGTTCGGCACGGCGGAGGACCCCGACCGGTACCGCTACGCGGAACTGGACCTGGAGGCCCTGCCCCGTACCTCGCTCGGCGCGTTCGCCGCCGGTGTGACCAGGAGACTGCTGCGCTATCAGCTGGGCTGGCTGCGGGAACTGAGGACGAACGCTCTCGCTCCGCTCGTCACCCTGCTGTGGAGCGCCGTCTGCGTGGGGGCACCCACGGCGCTCCTCCTGGGGCCGCGCACCGGCGCCGTCGCGGTCGGCGTCTGGCTCTTCGCACACTTCGTGCTGCTTCCGCCGCTGCGGCTGGTGGCCGAGGCGGACGAGCACGTGTACTCCGACGCGAGGACGGTGTTCGACGCAACGGTGTCGAACACCGGGCGGCTCCAGCGCCTGCTCTTCCACCCGCACGCCGACGGTTATCACACCGTCCACCACATGTGGCCCGGTGTGCCGCATCACGCGCTGCGCTACGTCCACCGCCTCCTGATGTCCGAGGACGCGGAGTTCGCCCGGCGGATCAGGACACGGGATGCGGTGCTGAGATCGCCCGGTGACGTGTCGCCGCGCCGACCGGCTCGCGAGGCCCTCTCGCCCCGCAAGCCCCCTTCACCCGAGTTCCAGAGTTCCCTGTGACCTAAGGAGTGGACATGGCACTTGCCGTACAGGAAAAACATGTGACACGGCCTGTCGTTCAGCTCACGCCGGCCGAGAGCAAGGCCCTGTGGGAGCTGTCGGAGAACGTGGTCTCGCTCCTGGACCGCTCCTGCTCCTTCGACCTGTCGGAGCTCCTTCCGGACGTCCCCGGACAGGTGCGCAGCGCGCTGGTGGACTTCCGCGAGGGGACGTCGAGCAGCGGATACCTGCTCGTCAAGGGAGTGTTGACAGGTGACCTCCCGGACACCCCGCAGGCATACGGCACGCGGGCGCTCGTCGGGCACGCCACCAACGGGACGCTCGCTCTCGTGGCCGACGTGCTGGGCAGCCTGATCGGGTACGGCGACGAGAAGAACGGTGACCTCTTCCACGATGTGCACCCGGTGCGGGGGGAGGAGGACCGGATGGAGAACAGCGGCTCGGTCGCCTTCGACTTCCACACCGAGAACGTCCACCACCCGCTGCGGCCCGACTTCCTCGGGCTGCTGAGTCTGCGGCAGGGACACGAGGGGACGACCGCGACCCGCGTGGCCTCCGTCAGGCACGCGGTGGCCCACCTGTCAGCGGCCGAGACCGCCGTACTGCGGCGGCTGAGGTTCAGGAGCCTGTTCCCGACCTCGTTCACCCGGGGCGCTTGCGGCGAGCGGCCGATGACAGGGGAGCACCGGGTCCTGTTCGGCAACCCGGGGCGCGAGTTCCTCCGTTTCGACTCGTTCAACACCAAGCCGGTCGGCTTCGAGGCGGAGCAGGCGCTGGACGCACTGGCTGAGGCCCTGGAGGCCGTCTGCGTCGAGGTCGTACTGGAACCCGGGGACCTCATGCTCGTCAACAATCACATCGCGGCCCACGGACGGTCCGCCTTCACCCCTCGCTACGACGGGCGGGACCGGTGGCTCCGCCGCTTCTACTCGCACCGTGCGGTGCCGGGCTGGGCCCGGCTGATGATGCCGAGCGAGCGGGTCCTGCCGGCGACGGCGGACATCCAGGGCGTCTTCTGACCCGTCCTCCGCACGGCCGGCCGCCTCACCGCACGCCGCGACGCTCCCGCACGCCGGAAGTCCGCTCGCCGCTCGTCCCGCACGCCTCCACAGGAGATTGCTCAGACCATGCCTGTCAACGACTCACCAGCTGTTCTGCTTCTGGACCCCGTTCGCACCGGCGCCCATTACAAGACCGAAGCACACCGGCGAGGCTTCACGACTGTTTCGGTGTACACCGTGGCCAAGGACGTGATCGCGGAGAACTGGCCCGATCACGCGGACGGCGACGACATCAGCATCTACTCCGCCGACGCCGACGAGATCCTCGCCCGGCTCGACACGCTCGGCGTGAACCTCATCGGCGTGGTCCCGGCCATGGACTCCGCGGTGCACCTGGCCGACACCCTGGCGGACCGGATGTCGCTGCCCGGCAACGGGATCGCCCGGGCGTCCGCCCGCCGGAACAAGGCGGACATGCGCCGGGTCGCGGTCGAGGCGGGCCTGCGCATCCCCCGGTTCGTCCTCGTCGACAGCACAGCGAAGATCGCCGCGGCGGCCTCGGAGATCGGCTTCCCGGCGATCGCCAAGCACACCACGGGAGCCGGCTCCTACGGCACGTACCTGCTGAGCACCCCCGAGGACGCGGCGCAGACGTCCACGATGCACGCGAAGAACCAGTTCGGCTGGCAGGTCGACGAGTGGCTCGTCGAGCAGTACATCCGCGGTCGCGAGCTGGCCGTGAACTGCTTCAGCCATGACGGCGAGCACCGCATCGTGGACATCTGGGAGTACCGGCAGCCCGACGACAGCGACTACGACTTCCCGTACTGGGAGTCGGCCAAGCTGCCCGAGGACGATCCCGACTGGCAGGCCGCGGCCGACTACGTGCGCGAGGCCCTGACAGCGTTCGAGGTACGGCTGGGCCCCAGCCACACCGAGGTCAAGATCGGCCCGGACGGCGTCCATCTCATGGAGGTCGGCGCGCGTCTGCCCGGCGGTCCGATGACGGACCAGTGGCTCGCGCACACCGACCTGAACCCCTTCGAGCAGGCACTCGACTGCTACCTCGGCGTCCGTCCGGCCTGTCTGGCGGCGCCGGTGCACTTCAGGCAGTCCTGCGGCGCGAGCGCCATCCGCAACGACGGCCCTCCCGGCATTCTCAAGGAGATCCGCGGCCTGGACGAGGTCCGGAACATGCCGGGTGTCGACAAGGTGCTGTCGATCTACGAGCCGGGCGACTACGTGCCGGTCACGGACAACACCCTGAACATCCCGATCGGCGTGTGGGTGTCCGCACCCGACTACCCCGGCGTCGTGGAACTGTTGGGCCGGGTCAGGGACACGCTCGAGCTGGCCATCGAACCGGCCGGGGGGTGACGGCGCTCCGCGACGGGGTGGGGGCCTGTGCCCGAGGAGGGGACAGGCCCCGAAGACCACAACTCTGACTGGTCGGCAGGGCTATTCGTTGCCCGCCGGACGCTCGCTCCCGTCCGCCCAGTAGCACGGATCGAGCATCTCGCCGGGCCAGGCCGGCTGACGAACAGGACCTCGCGGCCCCATCTGCTCGAAGCAGGGCGCCAGGTCGATCACGGGAGTGCCGTCTACATCTCTGCGTCACGCGGCCGGCCGAGGTCGCGCAGGGCGCAGGCTGTCTCGTGGGCCGGCGAGGCTTCCTGGAAGACCCCACGCGGCCAGGGGCCTCACTGGCGTCGGCCTGGTTTCCAGTACGACCCGCGCCAAGCGCTCCGGGAGGAACGGCATGCGGAAGCCGCTTCGCCGCCCCCTGCGGATCGCCAAGGAGTTCACCTACGGCGTCGGCGCCGGCAATGCCATCGGGCACGGGCTGCCCCTGTCGCCGTGCCACCCCTCAAGACGCGCAGGCGCCCGGTTCGTCAGGCAACTGCGAGTCGAACTGCCGTCACCCAGGAGCTGGAATCGGTGCCCCGGCCCCGGAAGCCGTATCGGTAGCAGCGAGCGGGGCAGCATCCACGTGGTGGCGTAGCCGGGCGGTCACGGCTTCGGTCAACGCAACCGATGCCGCCCGTACGGCGTCTCCGGCAGTGTCGGTACAGTTGCGCAACTGCGCAATACGCCATTCGCATCCCAGGCCCGATCCCGGGCCCGGCGAGCCACGAGGGGATCACGACGTGGGCATCATCAGCTGGATCGTTCTCGGACTTCTTGCCGGAGTCATCGCCAAGGTCCTCCTTCCCGGGCGGGACCCGGGCGGTCTGATCGGCACGACCCTGATCGGCGTCGCCGGGGCGTTCCTCGGTGGATGGATATCCGCCAAGCTCCTCGACCGCCCGATCCAGAAGGAGTTCTTCGACCTCGCAACCTGGGGCGCGGCCATCGGTGGCTCCCTCGTCCTGCTCATCGGGTACCGCCTCCTCTTCGGCAACTCACGGGACTGAACCGCCGCCGCACCCGCCCGAGCAGCAACCCGGCCCCTGCCTGCCGCAGGTCCGCACGCCCTCGCGCCCATCAGTGCCCGCGCTTCTCCGCTGCCGCTCACGGACAGGGCCCCTCGCGGGGAGCCACCAAAGCGCCAGGCACACTCTGTTTGTCGAACCCCCATCACCAAGAGGACGATTCACACATGATCACGCTCACGAAGGAAGCCGGCCCGGCGGATCTGGACGGGGTGACCCATCTGTCCATCGGAGTGTCCTGGGACCCCACCATCGGCAGCAGCGGCGGCGTGCTGGGCAAGCTCCGCCAGAAGAAAGGCACCGATCTCGACCTGATCGCCATCGCCATGCACGAGGGCGACCCGGTGCGGCTGGCGGGCCTGGACTCTCTCGACCCCATGGGCAACGGCTCCTTGGTGCACAGCGGCGACAACCAGACCGGGCACGGAGACGGCGACGACGAGACCGTGACGGTCGAGTTCGCGCAGATCCCGCCCCACATCACGTCGATCGTGTTCGTCGCCGCCGCCTACAAGAAGGGCAGCTCCTTTCAGAAGGCGCGCAACATCAGCTTCAAGGTGTACGACGCGACCGGCGGAAGCTCCCAGCAGGTCGCCGACATCTGGCCCAGCCTCCTCACCCAGGACAACGGCTGTGCCGTGGCCAAGGCCATGCGTGTCGGCGGCACCTGGAAGCTCGAAGTGATCAATGTGACGGCGAAGATCAAGCAGGGCGACGAACATGCCCTGATGCGCTTCGCCGTCAGTAAGTAGTACGTCCCCGCGGCCCGGCGCCCGCGTGGCGCTCGGGCCCACAGGCGCGGCCTGCGATGCTGTCGTCCGTCAGGACGACGATGTGCTGGTAGCCGCCCAGGTCCAGGGTTTCCAACGACGGTCTACGCGTGGGTTCGCAGTGCTTGTAGCCCACGGTGAGGTTCTCCACGTCCCCCCACGGGAGCCGCTCTGGCTGCCGTGGGGCGGCGATGTCCAGGACCGACCCGGGCTCGACGAAGCTGCCCAGCAAGGTGATGAGTTCGCCGCCCGGGAGTTCCCGCCGATCAGGAGTGTGCGGTCGGGCACCGGTGGCTGACCGGGGGCGGAGGTGATCGCCGACTCGACGATGGTGGGCCGGGTATCGGCCAGCCGGATCAGCAGATCGTCCCGGTGCGGTCGGAATCCGGTCAGCGCTGTGTGCGCGGCTTGGGGAGCGCTGGTGAGGTTCTCGGCTGCGGCGCCCGGCCGTACGAGCACCCCGTCCCTCACGGCGCGGGCGGCAGAGTCATGTGCCGCTGCCGACCAGCTGGTCCTCGCCGGCCTTCTTCGACTCGCTCGCCGCCGGGCTCCTGATCGCCGGCAAGCGCCGGGGCGTCGACCTCGCCTGCGCCATCATGGCGACCGGCCTCGCCGTCAACTGGTACGCCACGTACGGGATCCAGCACAGCGACATCGCCGCTCAGCCCGGCCTCCAACGGCTGCTCGCCTTCACCGCGCTCGTTCTCGGCTCGGCGCCCTTCGTCCGGCGGCATCTCGGCCGGTGAGTCGGCCCCTCGGCGTGCTATTTGTCGCCGAGTTTCTCGATGTATTCCTGGGCCCTGTCCTTGAGGTTCTTCAGGGTCTCGAACATGAGGGCCTCCCGACGCTGTTGGCGTTCGCCGCCACGTTCCCACGCCAGGGCCCACAGCGGCATGACGGGAAGGCAGGCGCTGATCGAACAGATACGCTGCCGCGCGTACGAACCCAGGCACAGGGAATGGATCAGGTCATGGCACGTCAGAAGCATGTATGGATAGCGGGTATGGCGGCAGCGGCCCTGCTCACGGCGGCGGGCTGCTCGGCGGAGAACGGCGACAAGTCCCCGGGAGCAGGGGATGCCAAGCCGGCCCCTGCACGTAGTGGCGCGGCCGGCGGGGGGCCTGCGGAGGCCGACGGGACGCTGCCGGGTATGCCGACCGCCGAGCAGGCGCATACGCAGCTCGCCGAGCTGAAGGTGGCTCCCCACGGTTCGATGTCCGGCTACAGCCGCGACAAGTTCCGGCACTGGGCCTCGCAGGGAGAGAGCTGCAACACCCGCGAGACCGTACTGAACCGCGACGGCATGAACGTCCAGCGGGACTCCGAGTGCCGTCCGGTATCCGGGACCTGGGTCAGCGTCTACGACGACAAGACGTTCAAGGCCGCCGCGGACCTGGACATCGACCACACCGTGCCCCTGGCCAACGCCTGGCGGTCCGGCGCGAACAAGTGGACCCAGGAGAAGCGAAAGGACTTCGCAAACGACCTGACCCACCCGCAGCTCCTGGCCGTCTCGGCCGCCTCCAACCGCTCCAAGGGCGACCAGGGCCCCGACGAGTGGCAGCCGCCGTCGAAGACCTACTGGTGCGCCTACGCCCGGGCCTGGACGTCGGTCAAGGCCACGTACGAGCTGTCGGTAACCGTGGCGGAGAAGGACATGCTCGGTCAGATGCTGGACACTTGCTCCCCATGACCGACACCCCCACCCCCCGCCCGGACGCGCACCTGGATCACGTGAAGGCCGGCCCCGGCGGCGCGATGACCGACGAGGTCGGCGTCATCACCGGCGATCTCACCGTCGCCACAAGCCCGCTCTCAGACGGCCGGGCCGCCGTTCTGGTCCAGTACACGGACGCCGACGAGTGGTACACCCTCACCGGCAGCCCGGCACCCGTACCGCCCGGCGGACTCACGCACCTGCACGCCGCCGTTCTCGACCGCGTCCGCCAGGGCGGCGGAGCCCGCGTCCCCAACGAGGGCGAGAGGCCGGCTTGAACGGAGCCGGCCCAACCCCGGCAACAGCCCCCACCGACGATGAGAGGGGACAAGACCGGCACGGCCCTAGACTTGGGGCTTCGGACCTACTCGGGATGGGAGAGCCACGGTGGCGACAGACGCGGGCGACTTCGCGGACCCTCCCGCCGAGGTACTGGCGCAGGCCGCCGCCGCCTTCGGACTGCTCTCCTCGCCTGCGCGGCTGCACATCGTGTGGGCGCTCGCGCAGGGCGAGAGCGATGTGACCGGGCTCGCGGAGCGGGTGGGTGGTGCGCTGCCGGCGGTCAGTCAGCATCTGACCAAGCTGAAGTTGGCGGGTCTGGTGCGCTCGCGGCGTGAGGGACGGCGTCAGGTCTACTTCGTCGACGACCCCGATGTGGTGGCGATGGTCCGGGTGATGGTCGGTCAGCTCACCGCGCGTGCCGTCCGGACCTCGACGCTTGTACGGCGCAGCGGCTCCGGTCACTGAGACGGCTGCTCCGGACCCTCTCGTTCCGGAGTCCAGCGCATTGCCGCGTCGACCGGGAAGGCGGCACAGGGTCGCGCTCACGGCGCTCCAGGTGATGCGCCAGTTGGACAGCGGACCGCGTGGGCTGACCGACGCGGAGGCCGAGCGGAGGCTGGACCGGTACGGGGAGAACCTGCTGTCCGTCCGGCGGCCGGTCTCCTGGCCCCGGCGTTTTCTACGCAGTCTGCGCGATCCTTTCCCCGCGGTGCTGCTCTGCCTCGGCCTGGTGTCGGCCGCGGTCGCCGCCTGGGGCACCGGAGCGTGATCCTCGCCCTGGTCGTGGTCAGCTGCCTGCTGTGCTCCTCCGGGGAGCACCGGGCCGACCGCTCCGGTACGCGGCCGCCGCCCTCGCCGCGATCGGTATCCCGCTGCCCCTGTCACCGCTCGGGCCGCGGCTGTACCACGTGCTGCTCGCCGCCGTCCTCACGCTGATTCCAGGGACTTTCCGCCGGGTGAGCAGGGAAGGCCCTGACAGTGCTGAAAGAAGCAAACGCGCTGGTCAGGGCCCGCCCCCTCAGCACTCGATGATGTTCACCGCGAGCCCGCCGCGGGCCGTCTCCTTGTACTTCACGCTCATGTCCGCGCCCGTCTCCTTCATGGTCTTGATGACCTTGTCGAGAGAGACCTTGTGGCTGCCGTCGCCGCGCAGCGCCATCTTCGCCGCCGTGACGGCCTTGACCGCGGCCATGCCGTTGCGCTCGATGCACGGGATCTGGACGAGGCCGCCGACCGGGTCGCAGGTCAGGCCGAGGTTGTGTTCCATGCCGATCTCGGCGGCGTTCTCGACCTGCTCGGGGGTGCCGCCGAGGACCTCGGCGAGAGCGCCCGCGGCCATGGAGCAGGCGGAGCCGACCTCGCCCTGGCAGCCGACCTCGGCGCCGGAGATGGAGGCGTTCTCCTTGAAGAGCATGCCGATGGCTCCGGCGGCGAGGAGGAAACGGACGACGCTGTCCTCCTTCTCCGCCTCGGTGGCGCCGCCGGCCGCGAAGTTCATGTAGTAGTGCAGCACGGCCGGGATGATGCCCGCGGCGCCGTTGGTGGGTGCGGTGACGACGCGGCCGCCCGCCGCGTTCTCCTCGTTGACCGCCATCGCGTAGAGAGTGATCCACTCCATCGCGAGCATGTGCGGGTCGCCCTCGGCGCGCAGCTGACGGGCAGTGTTCGCGGCGCGGCGGCGGACCTTGAGGCCGCCGGGCAGGATGCCCTCGCGGGACATGCCGCGCGAGACGCAGGCCTGCATGACGCGCCAGATGCCCAGCAGACCCGAGCGGATCTCGTCCTCGGTGCGCCAGGACTTCTCGTTCTCCAGCATCAGCGAGGAGATGGACAGGCCGGTTTCCTTCGAGAGCCGCAGCAGTTCGTCGCCGGTGCGGAAGGGGTGCTTCAGCACGGTGTCGTCGAGGACGATGCGGTCCTCGCCCACCGCATCCTCGTCGACGACGAAGCCACCACCGACGGAGTAATAGGTCTTCTCCAGGAGAGGGGCGCCCTCGCGGTCGAAGGCGAAGATCGTCATGCCGTTGGCGTGGTACGGAAGCGCCTTGCGGCGGTGCAGGATCAGCTGCTCGTCGGCGTCGAAGTCGATCTCGTGCATGCCGAGCAGATTGATCCGCCCGGTGGTACGGATCCGCTCCACCCGGTCGTCGGCCAACTCCACATCGACGGTACGCGGCGACTCGCCCTCCAGACCGAGCAGGACGGCCTTGGGGGTGCCGTGGCCGTGACCGGTCGCACCGAGCGAGCCGTACAGCTCGGCACGTATGGAGACGGTGTGGGCGATGAGGCCCTCGTTCTTCAGCCGGCGCGCGAACATACGGGCCGCGCGCATCGGGCCGACCGTATGGGAGCTGGACGGGCCGATGCCGATCGAGAACAGGTCGAAGACCGAGATGGCCACGGTGTGACTCCTAAGGGGTTGGTAGACGCCGTTGTCTGCCGGGTGGTGCGGACCGGTCGGCCCGAAGAGCAGTGGGGACATGGGATGGGGCACCGCGCCCACTGCCCAGTGTGCGCGGTGCCCCGCCCGAAAGGTGACGAACTGTGTCCCGGGTTACTTTCAGGACAACCTCTGTCCCGGACTACTTCAGGCCGGGGTACAGCGGGAACTTCTCGGCCAGCGCGACGACGCGGGCCTTCAGGGCATCCGCGTCGTAGGACGGCTTGAGCGCCGCCGCGATGATCTCCGCGACCTCGGTGAAGTCCTCGGCCTGGAAACCGCGGGTGGCCAGGGCCGGCGTACCGATCCGCAGACCCGAGGTGACCATCGGAGGCCGCGGGTCGTTCGGGATGGCATTCCGGTTGACCGTGATGCCCAGCTCGTGCAGCCGGTCCTCGGCCTGCTGGCCGTCCAGCTCGGAGTTGCGCAGGTCGACGAGGACCAGGTGGACGTCCGTACCACCGGACAGCACGGAGACACCGACCTCGGTGACGTCCGGCTGGACCAGGCGCTCGGCGAGGATGCGGGCGCCGTCCAGGGTGCGCTGCTGGCGCTCCTTGAACTCCTCGGTCGCCGCGACCTTGAACGAGACGGCCTTGGCCGCGATCACGTGCTCCAGCGGACCACCCTGCTGGCCCGGGAAGACCGCCGAGTTGATCTTCTTGGCGAGTTCCTGCGTCGACAGGATGACGCCACCGCGCGGACCGCCGAGGGTCTTGTGCGTGGTGGTCGTGACGACATGGGCGTGCGGCACCGGGTTGGGGTGCAGGCCCGCGGCCACCAGGCCGGCGAAGTGCGCCATGTCGACCATCAGGTACGCGCCGACCTCGTCCGCGATGCGGCGGAAGGCGGCGAAGTCCAGCTGACGGGGGTACGCGGACCAGCCGGCGACGATCAGCTTCGGCCTGGACTCCTTGGCCAGACGCTCGACCTCGGCCATGTCCACGACGCCGGTGTCGTCGACGTGGTACGGGACCACGTTGTAGAGCTTGCCGGAGAAGTTGATCTTCATGCCGTGGGTCAGGTGACCGCCGTGGGCCAGGTTCAGGCCCATGAGCGTGTCGCCCGGCTTCAGCAGCGCGAACATCGCGGCGGCGTTGGCCTGCGCACCGGAGTGCGGCTGGACGTTCGCGGCCTCGGCGCCGAACAGGGCCTTGATGCGGTCGATGGCGATCTGCTCGACGACGTCGACGTGCTCACAGCCGCCGTAGTAGCGGCGGCCGGGGTAGCCCTCGGCGTACTTGTTGGTGAGGACGGAGCCCTGGGCCTCCATGACCGCGACCGGAGCGAAGTTCTCCGAGGCGATCATTTCGAGGGTGGACTGCTGACGGTGGAGCTCGGCGTCGACAGCGGCGGCGACGTCCGGGTCCAGCTCGTGGAGGGAGGAGTTGAGAAGCGACATCAGGTGGTCCCTTTGGGTCTCAGTTGCCGGAGAACTCGGTGTACTCGTCGGCGGAGAGCAGGTCCTTCGGCTCCTCCGCCATGCGTACCTTGAACAGCCAGCCGCCCTCGAAGGGAGCGGAGTTCACCAGCGACGGGTCGTCCACGACATCCTGGTTCGCCTCGGTGACCTCGCCGGTCACCGGCGAGTACAGGTCGCTGACCGACTTGGTCGACTCCAGCTCACCGCAGGTCTCGCCCGCGGTCACCGTGTCACCGACCTCGGGGAGCTGGACGAAGACGACATCGCCGAGCGCGTTGGCCGCGTGCTCGGTGATGCCTATCGTGGCCACACCCTCCTCGACGGCCGACAGCCACTCGTGCTCCTTGCTGTACCGCAGCTGCTGGGGGTTGCTCATGTCCTGAATTCTCCTGTACGCGGGGGAGTGCTGATGAACGGTGGTCTTACGGTGTGAGACGCGACTGCGTCACTTCCGAGGTGCGCGGACGTCACTTCTGGCGCTTGTAGAACGGCAGCGCCACGACCTCGTACGGCTCGTGGCTGCCCCGGATGTCCACTCCGACGCCCGCGGTGCCGGGCGTGGCGTGCGAGGCGTCCACGTATGCGATGGCGATCGGCTTGCCCAGGGTGGGCGACGGGGCGCCCGAGGTGACCTGGCCGACGAACTGGCCCTCGACGACGACGGAGAAGCCGGCGCGCGGCACCCGGCGGCCCTCGGCGATCAGTCCGACCAGCTTGCGGGGCGGGGCGGTCTCGGCGCGCTCGGCGGCGGCCTGGAGGGCCCTGCGGCCGACGAAGTCGCCCTCCTTCTCGAACTTCACGACCCGGCCCAGACCGGCGTCGAACGGGGTCAGGTCGGTGGTCAGCTCGTGCCCGTAGAGCGGCATGCCGGCCTCCAGGCGCAGCGTGTCGCGGCAGGAGAGCCCGCACGGGATCAGGCCGCGGGAGGCGCCCGCCTCGGTGAGGGCCTTCCACAGGTGCTCGGCGTGCTCGGGGGCGACGAACAGCTCGAAGCCGTCCTCGCCGGTGTAGCCGGTACGGGCGATCAGCGCGGGGACACCGGCGACCGTGCCGGGCAGGCCGGCGTAGTACTTCAGACCGTCCAGGTCGGCATCGGTGACGGAGGCAAGGATGGCGGGGGACTCGGGGCCCTGGACGGCGAGCAGCGCGTACGCGTCGCGGTCGTCGCGCACCTCGGCGTCGAAGCCTTCGGCCCGCGCGGTCAGCGCGTCCAGCACGATCTGGGCGTTCCCGGCGTTGGCGACGACCATGTATTCGGTGTCACCCAGGCGGTAGACGATCAGGTCGTCGAGGATGCCGCCGTCCTCGGCGCAGATCATCGTGTAGCGGGCGCGGCCGACGGCGACGGTGCCGATGTTGCCGACCAGCGCGAAGTTCAGGAACGCCGCGGCCGCGGGGCCGGTGACGGTGATCTCGCCCATGTGCGACAGGTCGAAGAGACCGGCCCTGGTGCGCACCGCGTTGTGCTCGTCGCGCTCGCTGGCGTACCGCAGGGGCATGTCCCAGCCCGCGAAGTCGGTCATGGTCGCGCCCAGCGAACGGTGCAGGGCATCGAGGGCGGTGAGACGGGGGGCGGTGCTCATGGATGTGGCTCCCAGGGCATGACGACGAGGAAAATCCCTCCCCATCTGTCATCGGAACCTGAGAGGTTCGCCGAGAGCCCCCTGAAGGGAGTCGGCTTGCACCTTGGGTGGAGCCGCAGAAGCGGCCCGCTTTTCAGATCTGCCTCATCCACGCGGTACGGGGCCTGAGAGATTCAAGGGAGGAACTTGCTCCTTCGGCGCCCGGCACATGCAGTGACCGGAACTCTCCCGCGCGGATTCAAGCGGCCTTTATGCAGTTGGCCGGGTCATCATTGCATGCATCGCACCGGAGTGGAGCCCCGGTCCCTCACGGGAAAACTGCGGCGCGGATGGTTGTGCCGCATTGCCTTTTCTTTACACTTCATGGGCATACGTGGGGTGACCCGACAGGGGGAGGGCGATGACGTTGCAGCGGTACGCGACGACCGCGGGGGCCGCGCACGGCGCGATGCCCGCACAGCCAGGGGCTCAAGCTGCGGAAACGCTCGGCACGCACGCGCCCGTCGTACGGGATCTGCGGGAGCGGGCCGGGCGCAGCCCGCGCAGCCTGCATTTCGCGGCGGGCGACGTGGTGGTGGTCTCCGGGCTGCCCGGCGGCGGCAAATCGACGCTCATCCGGCGTGCGGTCACCACGGTCCGCGCCATCGACTCCCAGGACACCCGGGACCGCTGGGCGCGGCTGATGCCCCGTTTATTCCCGTATGCCCTCTACCGCCCCCTCGTTCGCGTCGCCCACTACTGGGGGCTGTGGCGGGCGCTGCGCTCCGGTGAGTCCCTCGTCGTCCACGACTGCGGAACGCAGTCGTGGGTACGCGGCTGGCTGGCCCGTGACGCGCGGCGCCGGGGCCGCGCCCTGCACCTCGTCCTGCTCGACGTCACACCACAGACGGCGAGGGAGGGCCAACGGGAGCGCGGACGCGGCGTCTCGGGATATGCGTTTGCCCGGCACCGCAGGGCGGTGGGGAGGCTGCTGCGGAACACCGAGACCGGCCTGCTGCCGCCCGGGTGCGCTTCGGCGGTGCTGCTCGACCGGGAGGCGGCGGGCAAGCTGGGCCGGATCGCGTTCGCGGACGCATAGGGCCTGAGGGGGCGAGGGGCCGGAGGGCCTGGCGGCCGGACGTTAATCTTCTGCCGGAAGGCTCGGGCAAGAAGGGGAAGCAGTGGACATTCCGGCACAGGTCCAGTCCCATCCGCAGAGCGGATGGCCGGCCAATGAGCTCGAAGAAGTTCTGATGGCCTCGGTGGGCAGCCCGGAGGCGGGCGGACGCCTCGTCGAGGTGCTGGGGCGCAGTAACGTCTGGGTGCCCCTGCCCAACGGCGGCGGACCCGACTCCCCCGACCTGGACCTGCCCACGCTGGAGATCGAGGGCGCTGCGTACGTTCCCGTATTCAGCTCCGAACAGCAGTTCCTCAGCTGCGTCGGCACCCGTATGCCCTTCACCGTCGCGCCCGCCCGCGAATTCGCCCGCGGCCTGCCCCCGCAGCTCGGCATCGCCGTGAACCCGGGCGGCGCCGTCGGGATGCCGCTGCCGCCGCCCGCCGTGGCGGAGCTCTGCCGCGCCGGACGCACCCCGCTGGACGGACCGGACAGCGGAGGCAGGGTCCGGCTGTACGAACCGGCCTGGCAGGAGGAGCCCGTCGACTTCCTCTCCGCGGCGGCCGGCGAATTCGAGGAGAGCGGTGTCGTGCTCACCGCCCGCCGGGCGCTGGCCAGCATCGAGGGCGGCGAGCCCGTCCTCTTCATCGGCGTCGAGTTCTCCACCTGGGAGGGCGCCGGACGCAACGCTCCGATGGACGCCCTCGGCCGTGCGCTCGGCCGGGTCGGGGTGCCCTGGCCGGTCAATCTGGTCCTGCTCGACGTGGCGCAGGACCCGGTCGGCGACTGGATGCGGGAGAAGGTCCAGCCCTTCTACCGGCGCGCGGGCCAGTAGCGCCCGGCGCCGCGCCCGCGGACGCCTTCGCAATGGATCACCGCGTCGACCCGAGGCGTCAACTCGGCGCCCAAGGGCTGTCCCGTAATCCGTGGTGGATCAGCGCGCGGCGTCAGATGTGGTGCATCGCAAGGCGGAGGGACGCCCACATGCTGGATGTATTCGGGCGTTCCGACAGCGCGGCGAGGTGCCGCAGCTGTCGTCGCGCGCCCACCAGGGATTGCGGAACAGCCCTTGGCCCCGCGACGCCGCCTCCCATTTGCCGGTCGGTCTAAGCTGGTTCGATGGCTGGTGCCACGGCATCATGCCGCACCCGTGTGGCCCGGGAGCGGCGGGCCGACACAGTGGATCGAAGAGGGGCGGGACCAGGTGAGTGCGTCAGGCACCGCGGCGGCCGGGCAGGTCGAGCACATGCTGCGCCAAGTCACGCCCGGGCGCTACGACGCGTACGAGGCACTGCTGCAGGCCCTCGCGAACGGCCCGATCTGGATGCTCCTCTGGCACGGCCGGGCGGGCTCGCCCGACGCCCAGTACGGGAACATGGAGATCGACGGCCTCGGCTACGCCCCCTGTGTGACCTCCGCCCAGGAACTCTCGGCCAGCGGCTGGAACCGGGCCCATGAATTGGTCGGTGGCCGCGACATCGCCCGCGCCCTCTTCCCCGACCGCTGGGGCATCTGGCTCAACCCGCACGCCCCGGGCGGCGGCGTCGGCATCCCCTGGCTGGACCTGCGCCGGATCGCCACCGGCCTCGACCGGATGCCCGCGGGCCCGCTCCGGCTCACCGAGCCGGCCATCGAGATCCCGCAGTTCTACGCCTTGCTCACGCAGAACGCCCATCACACCCCCGTGATCCGCTCGCTGCGCCGTGCCTGGGTGCAGCCCGCGCTCGGCGTCCCGTATCTCGCCGTCGGTCTCGACCTCTATGACACGAGCCAGACCTCGGTCGACGCGGTGCGCGCGATGATGCAGCAGTCGATCGGCGCGGTTCCGGAGGGGCTGCCCGTCTCCACCGTCGCGATGTCCGACGAGTACGACCCGGTGGCGATGTGGCTGCGCGCCAACTCCCGTCCGTTCTACGACCGCGAGGCCCACGCGCCGGCGGCCCCGGTGGCGGGCTACGGCTATCCGCCGCCGCAGGGCGTGTACTGACTCTGCCGGTAGCGCAGTCGTACGCTCCCGACGCCCGAAATGTCGCTGTACGCACCCGACTTCCGGATTGCGACCGCCCGCTCCCGTGCGTGCTCGGGTGAATCGGCGCGTCGCCCGGCCCTCGCCACAGGCGCGAACTCTCCATGTCCGAGATTTCCGTGCTGGGCGTATCTGATGGTGAAAGCGACGAGAATCTACGCGCGTGCCCCCTTCCGCCTCAACTGACACGTGTTCGAGGGGCGTTCACTTCCGTCCGGATAACGGAACACCCCTGACCGCATCACGGTTAGGCATCCATTCGCCCGGCGCTATGGCTACCTTGCGCGACGGCAATGAAGACTCCCGCAGCAAGGGCGTCTTGCCGCCTCTGCGTACGACTGACTGATCGCGCCGCCACAGCGGCCAGTTCGGCCCGGCCACCGCCGGTTGAGAGGGGTCCTTGCCACGATGACGGCACCACTGCACGAGCCGACCAAGGAAGCGGACCCGATCGCGACCGGCGGTCCCGCAGTCGACTCCGGGGTGAAGAAGGTCGAGGGACGCTCCCTCAAGCAGATCGCCTGGAACCGCCTGAAGCAGGACAAGGTCGCGCTGACGGGCGCCATCACCGTGCTCGTCCTGGTCGTGGTGGCGGTCTTCGCGCCGCTGATCGTGAGCCTGTTCGGTCACCCGCCGAACGAATTCCACCAGGAGATGCTCGACCCGCTGACCAACCTCCCCATGGGCGACCTCGGTGGCGTGAGCGGCGACTACCTCTTCGGTGTCGAGCCGAACAAGGGGCGCGACGTCTTCAGCCGCATCGTCTACGGCGCCCGGATCTCGCTGCTGGTGGCATTCCTGGCGGCCCTGGTCGCCGTGGCGCTCGGCACGCTCTTCGGGATCGTCGCCGGTTACTTCGGCGGCTGGGTGGACGCGGTGATCAGCCGGGTGATGGACGTGCTGCTGTCCTTCCCGCAGCTCCTCTTCATCATCTCCCTCGTCTCGGTCCTCCCCGACGACCTGCTCGGTCTCACCGGCAGCGGGGTGCGCATCGCCGTACTCGTCGCCGTCATCGGCTTCTTCGGCTGGCCGTACGTGGGACGCATCGTCCGGGGCCAGACGCTCTCGCTGCGTGAACGCGAGTACGTGGAAGCGGCGCGCAGTCTCGGCGGCGGGCGGGTGCACATCCTCTTCCGTGAGCTGCTGCCGAACCTGGTGGCGCCGATCACCGTCTACGCGACGCTCATGATCCCCACCAACATCCTGACCGAAGCGGCCCTCAGCTTCCTCGGCGCCGGTGTGCGGCCGCCCACCGCCTCCTGGGGCGGAATGCTGCGGGACGCCCTGGAGACGTACGAGCACGACCCGATGTTCATGGTCTTCCCCGGCGTGACGATCTTCATCACCGTACTGGCCTTCAACCTCTTCGGGGACGGGCTGCGCGACGCCCTGGATCCCAAGGGGACCCGATAGCCCACGACTTGCCCCTGCCGCACTGTCAGGTGGCTCTTCCCATGGTTCTCCGGCAAGCAATGGCCTGGGACCGCGATCTCGGAGGTTGCGAGAAAATGTCCACAGTTACCTCGAAACGACGGCTCACCGCTGGTGCGGCCCTCGTGGTCGCGGCGCTGATGACCACCACCGCGTGCGGCGGCGGCGACGACGGCGACAATGGCGGCGGCAAGACGAAGGGCGCCGGCTTCAACGCGGCGTTCAACAAGGTCGCCAACCCGTCCACCAAAAAGGGTGGAACGCTGAAGATGGTCGGCAAGCAGGACCTCGACTCCGCCGACCCCCAGCGTGCCTACTACGGCATGGCCTGGGACTTCATGCGCTTCTACACCCGCCAGCTGGTCACGTACGACACCAAGCCGGGCGCCGCCTCCACCAAGCTGGTCGGCGACCTGGCCACCGGCCCCGGTGAGATCTCGGACGGCGGCAAGACCTACACGTACAAGCTGCGCGATGGCCTCACCTGGGAGGACGGCTCCAAGCTGACCTCCAAGGACGTCAAGTACGGCATGGAGCGCATCTGGGCGACGGACACCATCACCGGTGGCCCGCAGTACCTGATGCAGACGCTGGACCCCAAGGGCGAGTACAAGGGCCCGTACAAGGACAAGTCCGCGGACAAGCTCGGTCTGAAGGCGATCGAGACGCCCGACGACAACACCATCATCTTCAAGCTGCCCAAGCCCAACGGTGACTTCGAGCAGTTCCTCGCCATGCCGTCCGGTTCGCCCGTGAAGGCGTCGAAGGACACCAAGGCCAAGTACACCCAGCGGCCGTTCTCCTCGGGCCCGTACAAGTTCGAGTCGTACAAGCCGGGCAAGAGCATCGTGCTCGTCCGCAACGACAAGTGGCAGAAGTCGTCGGACCCGCTGCGTGCCGCACTGCCGGACAAGGTCACCGTGACGATCTCCGCCAACCTGGAGGAGAACGACAAGAAGCTGATGGAGGGCGACTACGACGTCGACCTCAACGGCACCGGCATGACCCAGTCCGGCCGCGTCACCGCCGTCTCGAAGTACAAGAACAGCGTCGACAACATGCAGACGTCCTTCGTCCGCTACGTCGCGCTCGTCCACACGACGAAGCCGCTGGACAACGCCCACTGCCGCAAGGCCGTCTTCTACGCCACGGACTTCGCCAGCCTTCAGCAGACCCGCGGTGGCGAGATCGCCGGTGGCGCGATCGCCAACAGCACCCTTCCGGCCTCCATCAAGGGCCACAGCGACTACGACCCGTACGGTGTTCTCGCCCGCAAGGGCAAGCCGGACGAGGCCAAGGCCAAGGAAGAGCTGAAGGCGTGCAACAAGCCGGACGGCTTCTCCACCAAGCTCACCGCCCGTAACAACAACCCGGGCGAGGTCGACGTCGCAGAGGCGATGCAGGAGCAGCTCGGCAAGGTCGGCATCAAGGTCGAGGTCGACGCGATCGACGGCGCCGAGTCCTCCAGCATCACCGGCTCGCCGGCTGTCGTGAAGAAGCGCGGCTACGGCATGACGATGAGCGGCTGGGGCCCGGACTTCCCGTCCGGCCAGGGCTTCGGACAGCCGCTGTGGGACAGCCGGTTCCTGTCGGAGACCGGTAACTACAACGAGTCGCAGCTCAAGGACCCGCAGATCGACAAGCTCTTCGACGACGCGATCGCGGAGACCGACCCGGTCAAGGCCGGCGAGATCTACAAGGCTCTCGACAAGCGGATCCTCGACCAGGCCGACTGGATGCCCTTCATCTACGAGAAGAACATCACCTGGCGCGGCAACCGACTGACGAACGCCTACATGTCCGACGCCTACAACGGCCGTTACGACTACGTCTCGCTCGGCGTCGTCAAGTAGTCGCTGTAGTCAACAGCATTTGCAGTCAACCCGGTTGACTGTTCCACCGCCGCCGAAACCCGCCAGTCCGAAGGGCAGGTGATGGCCGTGGCGATGGCCGGGAGCCCCCACAAGGGGTTCCCGGCCACCGCCGGGCCGCGCACAGTGCTTGCTTATCTCATCCGGCGCCTGTTCGCCGTAGTCATCATGGTGCTCGTCGTACTGCTCGCGACCTTCACCATCTTCTTCATGCTGCCCAAGTGGGCGGGTCAGGACGTCGCCGTCCTCTTCGCCGGCAAGGCCACGGGTGCCGAGCAGCTCGCGGGCATCCGGATCAAACTGGGTCTCGACGACCCCCTCCTCGTCCAGTTCTGGGAGTTCGTCAAGGGCATCCCGATGGGACGCGACTATGTGAACGGTGACGACGTCACCCACTGCGCCGCGCCCTGCTTCGGCTACTCCTTCCGCACGGAGGTACCGGTCTGGACCACACTCAAGGACGCCCTGCCCGTCACCGGTGCGCTCGCCGCCGGTGCCTGCGTCCTGTGGCTCCTCGGCGGTGTCGCCACCGGTGTGGTGTCCGCGCTCCGGCGCGGCAGCATCTGGGACCGCGCCGCGATGACCACCGCCCTCGCCGGCGTCTCCCTGCCGATCTTCTTCACCGGCATGGTCGCGATGGGCCTCTTCGTGCACAACTTCGGCTGGGTGCACATCGCCGACAACCTCTCCACGGACGACGGCATCGGCACCTGGTTCCAGACACTGGTCCTGCCGTGGATCGTGCTCGCCTTCCTGAACGCCGCGATGTACGCCCGGCTCACCAGAGCCACCATGCTCGAAGTGCTCGGCGAGGACTACATCCGTACCGCCCGCGCCAAGGGTCTGGGCGAGGGCACCGTCATCACCCGGCACGCCCTGCGTTCCGCGATGACGCCGATCCTCACCGTCTTCGGCCTCGACATCGGCGTACTCCTCGGTGGCGCCGTCCTCACCGAGTCCACGTTCAACCTTCCGGGGCTCGGGCTCGCGGCGGTCCAGGCCATCAGCAGCAAGGACCTGCCAGTGATCCTCGGCGTCACCCTGTTCGCGGCTCTCGCGATCGCCGTCGCCAACCTCGTCGTCGACATTATGTACGCCGTCATCGACCCGCGAGTGAGGCTGGGATGACCGAACTGCACAAGAGCGGTGCCGCGCTGGGCGAGCCCGCCCCGGCCGGCTCACCCGCTCCCACCGCCTTCCTCGAAGTGCGCGACCTCAGGGTGCACTTCCCGACCGACGACGGCCTGGTCAAGTCCGTCGACGGGCTCAACTTCCAGCTGGAGAAGGGCAAGACCCTCGGCATCGTCGGCGAGTCCGGCTCCGGCAAGTCCGTCACGTCGCTGGGCATCATGGGCCTGCACACCGCAGGTCAGTACGGAAAGCGCAAGGCACAGGTCTCCGGCGAGATCTGGCTGGACGGCAAGGAACTGCTGTCCGCGGACCCGGACGAGGTGCGCAGGCTGCGCGGCCGCGACATGGCCATGATCTTCCAGGACCCGCTGTCCGCGCTGCACCCGTATTACACGATCGGCAAGCAGATCGTGGAGGCGTACCGCGTCCATCACGACGTGGACAAGAAGACCGCCCGCAAGCGGGCGATCGAGATGCTCGACCGGGTCGGCATCCCGCAGCCCGACAAGCGCGTCGACAGCTACGCGCACGAGTTCTCCGGCGGGATGCGCCAGCGCGCGATGATCGCCATGTCGCTGGTCAACAACCCCGAGCTGCTGATCGCCGACGAACCGACGACCGCGCTGGACGTGACCGTCCAGGCGCAGATCCTCGACCTGATCCGGGACCTGCAGAAGGAGTTCGGCTCCGCGGTCATCATCATCACCCACGACCTGGGTGTCGTGGCCGAGCTCGCCGACGACCTCCTGGTCATGTACGGCGGGCGCTGCGTCGAGCGCGGACCGGCCGAGAAGGTGTTCTACGAGCCCCGGCACCCCTACACCTGGGGTCTGCTGGGCTCGATGCCGCGCCTCGACCGCGACCAGACCGACCGGCTCATCCCGGTCAAGGGTTCCCCGCCGTCGCTCATCAACATCCCGTCGGGCTGCGCCTTCAACCCGCGCTGCCCGTACGCGGATGTGCCCAAGGACGACGTGACCCGCACCGTACGGCCCGAGCTGCAGGAGGTCGGCAGCCGGCACTGGGCCGCCTGCCACATGTCGCAGGAGCAGCGGGAGCGTATCTGGACCGAAGAGATTGCGCCCAAGCTGTGAGCGAGGACAAGGCCGTGACGAGCGAGGACAAGGGCGTGGACGTTCCGGCGCAGAGGTCTGCCGGGAGCGGCGCGGCGGTCAAGGACGCAGCCTCCCGCGAGGTGCTGCTCAAGGTGACCGGGCTGCAGAAGCACTTTCCCCTCAAGAAGGGGATGCTGCAGCGCAACGCCGGTGCCGTGAAGGCCGTCGACGGGATCGACTTCGAGGTGCACTCGGGCGAGACCCTGGGCGTCGTCGGGGAGTCGGGCTGCGGAAAGTCGACGATGGGCCGGCTGATCACCCGGCTGCTCGAACCCACCGCGGGGAACATCGAGTTCGAGGGGAGGGACATCACGCACCTCGGCGTCGGCGCCATGCGCCCGATGCGCCGCGACATGCAGATGATCTTCCAGGACCCGTACTCCTCGCTGAACCCCCGGCACACGATCGGCACGATCGTGGGCGCCCCCTTCAAGCTGCAGGGCGTCATGCCCGAGGGCGGCGTCAAGAAGGAGGTGCAGCGGCTGCTGGAGGTCGTGGGCCTCAACCCCGAGCACTACAACCGCTACCCGCACGAGTTCTCCGGCGGCCAGCGCCAGCGCATCGGGATCGCCCGCGCGCTCGCGCTCAACCCCAAGCTGGTCGTGGCGGACGAGCCGGTGTCGGCGCTGGACGTCTCGATCCAGGCGCAGGTCGTGAACCTGCTCGACGACCTTCAGGCCGAGCTGGGCCTGACGTACGTGATCATCGCCCATGACCTCTCCGTCGTCCGGCACGTGTCGGACCGGATCGCGGTGATGTACCTCGGCAAGATCGTGGAGCTGGCCGACCGAGAGTCGCTCTACAAGGCTCCGATGCACCCGTACACCAAGGCGCTGCTCTCGGCGGTCCCGATCCCGGACCCGAAGCGCCGTTCGGCCAAGAGCGAGCGCATCCTGCTGAAGGGCGACGTGCCGTCGCCGATCTCGCCGCCCAGCGGCTGCCGCTTCCACACCCGTTGCTGGAAGGCGACGGAGATCTGTAAGACGCAGGAACCGCCGCTGGTCGCGTTGAAGACCGGACACCAGGTGGCCTGCCACCACCCGGAGAACGCGCCCGACCAGGTGCCCGGCGAGACGGTGACGGCGGCGGCGCGCGAGGCGGTCCAGATCGTCACGGTGCAGAAGCCGGAGACCGACACGGTGCACAAGCCGGAGGCCGACGAGAGCGCCGCGGATGACGGCACCGCATCGTCCGATGCGCCGGAGGACAACCCGAAGGAGTAGTACCGGCACAATTGCCCGGTGCTCAACGAACTGTTCACGCCCTCCGTCCAGCATGCGCTCGATATCGTCGGAATCTTCGTCTTCGCGATCTCCGGCGCTCTGCTCGCCGTACGCAAGAACTTCGATGTCTTCGGCATCGCGGTACTCGCCGAGGTCACCGCGCTGGGCGGGGGGCTGGTCCGTGACATCGTCATCGGAGCGGTCCCGCCCGCGGCGTTCACGGATCTCGGCTACTTCACCACCCCGCTCCTCGCCGCCGGCCTGGTGTTCTTCCTGCATCCGCACGTCGAACGGATCCAGGTGGGCGTCAATGTCTTCGACGCGGCCGGCCTCGGGCTGTTCTGCGTCACGGGCACCGTCAAGGCGTACGACTACGGCCTCGGGCTCACCGCGTCGGCGGCCCTGGGGCTGGCCACCGCGGTCGGCGGCGGTGTACTGCGCGACGTACTGGCCAACGAGGTGCCTTCGCTGCTGCGCTGGGACCGCGACCTGTACGCGGTGCCCGCGATGGTCGGCGCCGCCATGATCGTGCTGTGCATCCGCTTCGGCGCGCTCAACGCCTTCACCAGCGGCACTGCGGTCATCGTGGCGTTCGTGCTGCGGTTGCTGGCGATGCGCTACCACTGGCGGGCCCCGCGCGCCTACAACCGCCGGTCGGCGACGGCCGAGGAGAGCCCCGCGGCCATCTGACGCGATATCCCGGTGCGGCTTGGCGGCCGGGCCGGCGCCGTGCGCCGACATCTTCCGGCCATAAAAAAGCTACCGCTCAGTAATACAATCGGTGTACGGTGCATCGCATGGCACAGGCAGCAGAGCGGGCGGCGCAGACCACGCAGGCAACCATCGGGGACAGCGAGTTCGATCGCGACACCGCTGTCACACTTCGCGAAGAGGGCGTCTACGACGCCGAGCTCTCCGCCGGATGGACGATCATCCACGCAGTCAACGGCGGCTACCTGCTGGCCATGCTCGGCCGCGCACTCGGCGAGGCCCTGCCGCACCCGGACCCCTTCTCGGTCTCCGCGCACTACCTCACCGCATCCGTCCCCGGTCCCGCGGTGATCCGCACCCAGACCGTCCGTACCGGCCGCACCCTCTCCACCGGCCAGGCCTCCCTCTTCCAGTACGCCAAGGACGGCACCGAGATCGAGCGCATCCGCGTCATCGCCACCTACGGCGATCTGGACGCGCTGCCCGACGAGGTCCGCACATCGGCGAAGCCGCCGGCCATCCCGCCGCTGGAGCATTGCCTCGGTCCGAGCGACGGCCCGGCCCCGATCCCCGGCAGCTCCGCCATCACCGAGCGGCTCGACATCAAGCTCGACCCGGCGACGATCGGCTGGGCCGTCGGCGCCCCCTCCGGCAAGGGTGAGATGCGCGGCTGGTTCGGCCTCGCGGACGGCCGCGACGCCGACCCGCTCTCGCTCCTGCTCACCGTCGACGCACTGCCGCCCACCTCGTTCGAGCTGGGCCTCAAGGGCTGGACGCCGACCATCGAACTCACCACCCACATCCGCTGCCGCCCCGCCCCCGGCCCGCTGCGCGTCTCCGTCACCACCCGCAACCTCGCGGGCGGCTTCCTGGAGGAGGACGCGGACGTCTGGGACAGCGCGGACCGACTGGTGGCCCAGTCCCGCCAACTGGCGCGGGCGCCGCGCCGCTGAGGCAAGAGCGGGCGGGGCGCGGAGGGCCGGGGCAAAGCTGGTGGCGTGAAATCCGACCGGCTGCTTTCCATCATCCTGCTGCTCCAGACCGCGGTCTGGTACCGCCGCCGAGCTCGCCGCCCGCTACGCGGCGGCGGTCGTGGCGCTGTACGGGGAGGCGTGTGCGGAGCTGGCAGGAGGAAGGCGGGTGAAGCTCTGCACCAGGAGCCCGAACAGCTGGGAGGCAGCGAAAAGGCTGAGCAGGTCTGAGCGGCTGGGGAAACGTCGCAGCCGTCCGGGCAGACCAGCTACAGAGACACGAACTGTGCCTCAGCCGGACGGCCGAGGCACGGCTTGAACGAGCATCAGCCTTACGGAGCGGAGGATTCGCGGTCCTCAGTTCCGGGCTTGTGCCCCAGGGTGATCCTCCACATTTCTCCATCCCGATCGAGTTGAAGAGTTTCCCTGAATGGATTTCCACTCTTGTCGGTAGCGACGATGAGTGCGCTTGCGACATCTGGCCCGAAGTCGTGCGAGATTGCTACGCTGGCGACTTTCAGACCCTTTCCACCGTTTTCTTTAACGATCTGCCGTACCTCGTCTTCCACTCCTTCATACCCCGGAGGGGCCAGCTTGGCGAGAGTAGACGGGTCACCCTGGTTAAGGGCAGCCACATAGGCATCGACGGTTTGCCGCTCGGACCTTTCAGGCCCGCCACTGTCGCAGCCGGCCAGTAGAGCGGCAAAGACCACGACTGTAGAGAACAATACGGTGTGACGCGCGCCCATACATGCCTCCAGGTGAAGCTATTGGATTTCCATGAACAGGCACTGTCAGGTGCGGTGGGCGTACCAATATGCCTTTGGATACTGTGCCAGCAAGGCGCTCAACTTCTTGTTGTGCGTATTCTTTGAATGGTAAGTTAGATATTTTTCACTGCCGGACACCTTTGTCACAATCATGGTGTGGTCGATGACGCCATTGCGGGTCCAGTCCGCCTGCAGTACATCCGCAAGCTGCAACTGTGAGGTTCGGGCAAGAATCTTGGTACGGCCAGAGTGCTTCTTGGCGAACCAATACCAGTTTTCGGCTCCCGCCCAGGTGTAACTGGTCCGATCTACATAAATGGTGTAGAACCACTTCTTGTTGTTTGAACGTTGCCCTGCATCAGTCGGTCCGACGACAGCCCAGCCGCCAGCCTTCATGGCCTGCGAGACGAAGTTGGTGCAATCACTTCCGTATGTACGATATTCGGATTTGGGATTTGACCAGTATTTTTCAGCGTAGGCGACCATTTTCTTGTAGCTGTACCCTGCGGTCGGCTTCGTTATCGTAGCGTCGTCTCCGGGTTCAGGAATGGTGCCGGAACTCTCCCCCTTTTCTCCCTCATCTTCCGCGTCAGCTTCCTGCTGGGCCTCGATCGGCGTGTATACGTGAGTGATCGGTGCCGGCCCGGTATCCGGGTCAACATGGTCTCGGCTGAGCAGCCATTCCCCTGACGTCGATTTTTTGAACGTGAGGGTATGGTCGAGTGAGTACTCTTCGGCCTCCGGGTCACCTTCTTGTACGTTGGGATAGAGCAGACGAGTGTCCTCTGTGATCTTCAGATCGACGGTGTCACCCTGCACTGTTGCTTCGCCGGGAGTGATATCAACCTCGGCTCGCGTATAGCCGCCGTTGATCTCGGCAAGCGCCTGGCCATTTTCGGCAACCTGTTCAATCTCACTGCCAAGTCGCTGCAGAAACGTGGCGGTGAGCTGTCGAGGACTCCTGAGCGGACGCACATCCCGAGCAACGGCCGTGACACTGTCGGCTCGCCACTGGAGGTAAGTTTCAGCAATTTCCGCGAACTGGGCGGTGTCGTCTGACGACAAGGTTGCTTTAGCCTCGGTAGAGAGATTGACAGAGTGCGCAGAGGGAGCAATTAAGGCCGTCCCGGCGACGATGGCCACGCTCAGTACAATGCCCCGTCGCGTCCGTTCTCTTCTTCATCGTATTTCCCCTGTTTCAGATGATAAATCTCAGTAACTTCTACGGCAGTAAGAGGTTCAAGGAGAGGGAGGGGTTGCCCCTTGGCTCAATATCGACTCTTAATTGACCGCTTAGTACTCCAGCCGTAGATCGTGATCTTGCTGGTGGGGGGCCAGCGCGGACATGGGTATGGCCACCGTTGATCATCGGTGTGTGAATCGGAAGCGCGCAGAGTGCTCCTGACCTTTCGAGCGGCGGTGCGGCACGCTGGCCGCAACCGTCGCTGCGGGAGTGTTCGCTTTCGGGCTACGGCTGGCTGCTTGGGACGGCACCGCACTGGACATCCCCAACGCCCCGGCGAACGCAGTCGGGTTCGGCTTCACCGGCAAGGGAAGCGTCAACCAGAGCGGACACCCGAAGATCCGCCTGATGGCCCTGACCGAATGCGGCACCCACGCCCTGGTCGACGCGGTCTGACCGGATCGGACTCCGGATCCGGGCGCGCGACCGAGTGCCCTGCCCGGTGCGCGGGGACCGGGCTGCGATGCGCCCGGCATACGCCCCGCCGCAGGCTCGTAGAATCGAGCCCACCATGGCTTACCTCGACCACGCCGCGACCACGCCGATGCTTCCGGAGGCGATCGCGGCGATGACCGCCCAGCTCGCCGTCACCGGTAACGCGTCCTCACTGCACGCCGCCGGGCGCCGGGCCCGCCGTACCGCCGAGGAGTCGAGAGAGACCCTTGCCGACGCCCTCGGCGCACGCCCCAGCGAGGTGGTCTTCACCTCCGGAGGCACCGAGGCCGACAACCTCGCGGTGAAGGGTCTGTACTGGGCCCGCCGCGACGCCGACCCCCACCGCACCCGGGTGCTGGCCAGCCCCGTCGAGCACCACGCGGTGCTGGACGCTGTCGACTGGCTCGCCGAGCACGAGGGCGCGAACGTCGAATATCTCCCCGTCGACCCGCACGGACGCATCCACCCGGACGTACTGCGCGAGGCGATCCTCCGTAACCCCGACGATGTCGCGCTGGTCACCGTGATGTGGGCCAACAACGAGATCGGCACGATCATGCCGGTACGTGAACTGGCTGCCGTGGCCCGCGAGTTCGACGTACCGATGCACGCCGACGCGGTCCAGGCCTTCGGGCAGCTGGAAGTCGACTTCGCACGGTCCGGGCTTGCCGCGATGACGGTCAGCGCGCACAAGACCGGCGGACCGTTCGGCATCGGCGCGCTGCTGCTCGGCCGCGAGTACACCCCCGTACCCGTGCTCCACGGCGGCGGCCAGGAGCGGCACGTCCGCTCGGGCACCCTCGATGTACCCGCCATCGCCGCCTTCGCCGTCGCGGGACGGCTGGCCGCCGACGGGCGCGAGGAGTTCGCCCGCGAGATCGGTGGTCTACGCGACGACCTGGTCGCGGCCGTGCTGGCAGCCGTCCCCGACGCCGTCCTCGGCGGCGACCCTGCGCCGGGCGGCCGGCTCCCCGCCAACGCACACTTCACCTTCCCCGGCTGCGAGGGGGACTCCCTGCTCCTGCTGCTGGACGCCCAGGGCATCGAGTGCTCCACCGGCTCCGCGTGCACAGCGGGGATCGCCCAGCCGAGCCACGTCCTGCTGGCCACCGGCACCGACCCGGACCTGGCCCGCGGCACCCTGCGTTTCTCGCTCGGCCACACGTCCACCAAGCAGGACATCGACGAGGTGGCCCGCGCGATCGGCCCGGCGGTGGAACGGGCACGGACGGCGGGACTCAGCTGAGGAGATCAGGACCGTCCGGCGCCGGCTGAAGGTGACGGGTTCGAATTCGCCGCCCGGACCAGCTTCAGATACCGGTCCCAGTCCCAGTGCTTCCCCGGATCGGTGTGGTCCGTACCCGGCACTTCCACATGCCCGATGATGTGCTCGCGGTCCACCGGTATCCCGTACCGCCCGCATAGCGCCGCCGTCAGCCGCGCCGACGCCCCGTACATCGCCGCCGTGAAGTCCTGCGGACGGTCCACGAACCCCTCGTGCTCGATGCCGACACTGCGCTCGTTGTACGACCTGTTCCCCGCGTGGAACGCCACATCCAGCTCACGGATCATCTGCGTCACATGGCCGTCCTTGCGCACCACGTAGTGCGCCGCCGCCCCGTGTCCCGGGTCCTGGAAGACTTTCACCGCGCTCCGGTAGCTGCCCTGGGTGACATGGATGACGACCCGGTCGATCGGGTAGTCGGCGGGACGGTCGGCCCGCCGCCAGTTCGCCGAGGACGCCGATATCCACTCGGCCCGCGCGTAGTCCACCTCGCCCGGCGTGCGGGGTTTGTCCACCCCGGGCAGCCGCCACCAGGCACGCTCCAGCGTCTTCCGAGCCAGCACCGCCGTACCCGCGGCCGTGACGGCAGCGCCGATCAGCAGCCCGCGGCGGCTGATGCCGTGCCCGGACTTCGCCCCCGCGGAGCCCTTGGCGCCCGCCGTCCCCTTGGTCCCCATGTGATCCACAACGATTGTCCGCGAGTGTTCGGTTCCCGGCGCCCCGTACTCTGGTGGAGCTATGACTGAGACTTCCCAGCGCCCCCTCCGTGTGCTCGCCGCCATGTCGGGCGGTGTCGACTCCGCCGTCGCCGCAGCCCGCGCCGCCGAGGCGGGCCACGACGTGACCGGTGTGCACCTCGCACTCTCCGCGAACCCGCAGTCCTTCCGTACCGGGGCGCGCGGCTGTTGCACGATTGAGGACTCCCGTGACGCGCGCCGCGCCGCGGACGTCATCGGTATCCCGTTCTACGTCTGGGACCTGGCGGAACGCTTCCGCGAGGACGTCGTGGACGACTTCATCGTCGAGTACGAGGCCGGGCGCACCCCCAACCCGTGTCTGCGCTGCAACGAGAAGATCAAGTTCGCCGCGCTGCTCGACAAGGCCCTCGCGCTCGGCTTCGACGCGGTCTGCACGGGCCACTACGCCACCGTCGTGCTGAACGAGGACGGCAGCCGCGAGCTGCACCGCGCCTCCGACATGGCCAAGGACCAGTCGTACGTCCTCGGAGTCCTGGACGAGAAGCAGCTCGCCCACGCGATGTTCCCGCTCGGCGACACCCTCACCACCAAGGACGAGATCCGCGCCGAGGCCGAACGCCGGGGCCTCGCCGTCGCCAAGAAGCCCGACAGCCACGACATCTGCTTCATCGCCGACGGCGACACCCAGGGCTTCCTGGCGAGCCGGCTCGGCGGCAAGGCGGAGGGCGACATCCTCGACGAGTCGGGCACGAAGGTCGGCACCCACGAGGGCGCCTTCGGCTTCACCATCGGCCAGCGCAAGGGCCTGCGCATCGGCCACCCCGCCCCCGACGGCAAGCCGCGCTACGTCCTGGACATCTCCCCGGTGAACAACACGGTGACGGTCGGCCCGGTCGAGGCCCTCGACGTCACCGCGCTCACCGCCATCAAGCCCCGCTGGTGCGGCACGGCCCCGGCAGGCCTCGGCACGTACACCGCCCAGCTCCGCGCCCACGGCGGCGAGACCGAGGTGACGGCCGAACTGGTCGACGGCGTCCTGAACGTCTCGTTCACCGAGCCGGTACGCGGCGTGGCCCCCGGCCAGGCGGTCGTGCTGTACGACGGCACCCGCGTGGTCGGCTCGGCGACGATCGCGACGGCGGTGCGGCGCACGGAGGCAGGGGCAGCGGCCGGCTGACCGGCAGGGCCGGCACCGGCCTCGCGGTCGTCACAGACCTTCTCGTACCGGACGGTATTTCGGCTCCGGTCGACCGTGGTTCCCGGCGGGCGACCGACGGGGCCACGCACATCGCGCCCCGCATCCTGCAACTGTCGGATGCGGGGCGCGATGCTGGTCGGGACCCGGGATCAGTCGGCCGGGGCGAGGGCGTAGCCCCACCACACGCCGTGTTCCCTGGCCAGTTGGATGCGCACGTGCTTGCCGTCCGAGAGGGTGAGTTCGGCCTCGGACGTACCGCCCTGGGGGGCCTTGAGACGCTGTAGGAACGACCGGTTGTCGCGCACTGGTTCGGCGCGGGCCGTGACCTGGCCGCCTGCTGCCGCCGTGGCGAGCGGACGCAGGAAGTCCGAGGACTCCCGGGTCGTCGCCGCCCCGTCGGGGTAGCCGTCGGCCAGCGCGTCGATGCCCTTCACATCCCCGTCCGCCAGACGCTGGACGAACACCGTCAGGAATGTACGCACCTCCTCGGGCGGACGCTCGCCCTCGTAGGTGACGCTCACTTTCGGCTCGGCGGTGAGTGCGTACGGGGTGTCGTCGGTACGGTTGAACCACCAGACGGCGGCCGCACACAGCACGACGAGGACTGCGGCGGCCCCGGTGAGGGCGGCGCGCTTACCAGCGCGGAGTGACATGGGCGATCCAGACTGAGCGGGGATGGTTACGACTGCGGGCGGACGCCATGGTCGTCGTGCGGTACTTGCTGGTGTGCTGCGCGATGGTAACGCGGCTGCCGGACTTGGCGATGACCATCGTGCAGGCCTGGGTCGCTCCGCGTGAATGATCACAAAATGCAGGCGAGTTGCTGCCAGGCGGTACCGGCTCAGAAGGCCGTCGGCTGGAGCTGATGAGGCATGTTCCAGCCTGCGGCGAGCTTCGAGGGATGAACGTTGCGTCCACCGCCGAAGAACTCGCAGAACTTCATGATGAGCGGGTCCCAGCCGCGCGGATCCACATAATGCGTTCCCGGGATGACCAGCTCCTCCTCGATATGGGCCCGAAGGACCTCGACCTGGAAGGCGGTGGCCTGGGAAGCGGGGCTGCCAAAGGGATGGGACGAGACGACCCTGCACTCCATCTGGATCGGACATTCCGCGACCCGCGGCGCCCGGACCAGCTCCGATTCCTGCTCGGTCAGCTGTGCGGTCGCGAACTTGTCGGGTTCGTATCGGTAGCCCTGCTTCACCTTGTAGTCCGGCACGGTCGGCTTCCCGGTGGTGAGCGCGATCCGGTCCACGGCGTCGACCATCGCCGATGAGGGCAGATTGAGCACGCATTCGCCCTCGCGGAGCAGGTTCGCGGTTGTCTGGGCGTTGTTGCCGAGACCGAGCATGCAGGACTGGCCCAGCCACCATGCGGAGGACATCGGCGCGAGGTTCGCCGTGCCGTCCTCGTTACGTGAGCTGATCAGTACCACCGGAGTCCCGAAGTACAGCACCTTGAGTCCGGGGTCCACGTGCATTCATTTGCCTTTCACAGGGAGTCAGCTTGCTGGCGGGAATCAGACCTTGCGTTCCGGCAGGTCGGAACGACAACACGTCGCCTTGATCTTGTTGTGAGTCTCGTTGCTCTGTGCGAGGATCCGGGCCCGGAGGGCTGCGAGGGCGGTAGGCGGGGATGGCACGAGTGGGATGACGATGCCGTGTACGTCGAGCAGTCTCCTGGTCTTGAGGAGGGTGCGGTGCATGGCTGTTCGGCTGCTGCCGAACAGCACGGCGAGGGGTTCGGCAGCCAGGGCGACCCGCAGGTGGAGCACGGTGGCCAGGACCTGTTCGGAGAAGGCGAGTTGGGGCGGGCGGCGGCTTCGGGCGTCACCATCTGGGCCCAAGCTCCTTATGAGATCGTCCAGTTGCTGGCGGGACATCCCGTCAGTGCGGGATCGGCCAGCAGGGCCTGGTCCCACTCCGCGGCCGGCCCGTGCGAGGCCCGGTCCGCCGGGGTGGCAGAGCGCAGCCGCCGCTCGTCCAGATGTGGGAACAACGCCGCAAACTTCACAGCGAGTTGAGCACGAGCCTCGTCCGTCAGATGTGGATGACGGGGGGCGAATCCGAGGAGATCCTTTGGCGGAAGCATTGCCTCCGCCAAAACGTCGATGATCAACTGTGGCGAACATGATCTGCAGCCCAGGAGGGGTGCCGATCAACCACTGAAAGAGGGGCTTTCATGTACAACCGCCACATACGATCTGGGCTGATTGCCGTCTTCACCGCTGTCGCCCTCACCGGCACGGCCGTGTCAGCCAGCGCGGACGACTCCACCCCGCCCAGCGACGATGCCTACACTTTCAACCCTAATGAGGCCGGCCTGATGCAGCTTTACGGGGAAGCTGAGCCGGGTGTAGTGCAGCCGGCGAACTTCGAGAGCAGCATGTCGGACTGGAAGCCGGGAAATAAAGAGTCGAGACACTGGGCCGACAACGACTACACCGAAATCCAGTTCACCGGCTGTTCGGTGTCAGGTCCCGGAGGAAGTTCCGTGACTGTGAAGCTTTGGCAGGCCATCCCCTTCGCCCAGGACAAGGACATGGGGGACAAGACGTTCACCGCCTGCTTCAACGGAGGTACGTCCCGCGGCGAGTGGAGCGCCCACTACGACGGTGGCGACAACCGATACTTCACTATTCCCAAAATCAACGGTTCCACCAGCATCACGGGGAGCCTGTCGGTGAGCAAGGTCTACGTGGACACCACAAAGGCCGACTAGGGCGTGTGTCGAAAGTAGCGTCGTCCGCCCGCAGGGCGGGGCCAGGCGCCCCGGCCAGACGGGACTTTCGAAACACGCCTCAGCACCCTGGGTGCCTCATGTTCCAGTGGCCGGGAAGCGCGGGAGCGTGCTTCCCGGCTCGCCCTGCTTGAGAACGGTTGCCGTCAGTTGAACATCCGAGTCCGCCTACGCACCAGCCCGGCGTTGTGGACCGCGCCCGTTTGGGTCGGCATTATCATCTTCTACTTCTTCTACGTCATGCACCTTGAGGATTCCCGCCAAGAAGTGGTGGCCGGCCCGCTGTGGGCCCCTCAGCAAGTGGCTGTTTCACTGTCCTACTTCTACGCCTTCGCCTACGCGATCACCCTGGGACTTGCCGTCTGGGAGGGTGGACGCCTGGTGAAAGACGGGGTCTGGGCGCTCGCTCCCGGGAGGTCCCGGTACCGCGTAGCCGCACACACTCTCGCCCCCGTGATCGTGGCTGGATGGCTCATCCTGCTGCTCCCCGTGGTGATGCGACTCATCGAGACCGGCCTGGTTCCCTCTCCGCGCGGCCTGGCCCCGCTGCTCATGGGTATGGGCATCGTGTGCGCATACGCAGTGATCGGTTGCGGACTCGGCCACATTGGCCCACGGCTTATTGTCGCCCCCTTGTCCTGCATCACGCTGTTCTACTTGATCAGCGGTTCAGGGGGCTACAGCGAACCGGTGTGGCCCAGGCATACATTCGGCCAGATTGATACGTCGCTCGCCTTCGGCGAGTTGTACGACGCCCCTAGCGTGCTCGTCCCCTTCCTTTTCGCCGCTGCCGGGGCGGTGGCTGTATCGGCGTGGTGGCTCAGTGCGTCCCGATCGTGGCTCTGGCGCACTTCGGCCGTGGCCGTCGCCCTGGCCGTCATGGTGTCGTGTGCTCGAACCGCTGCTGGATGGGGCATCGCGGACGGTCCGGTCAGTGCCGGCCATGCGGCTGTGAGCTGCACGGGTTCAGCACCGCGGGTGTGCATGGCACAGGACGGCGGGGCGATCGGGTCGCTTGATGAGGTGCAAGGAGAGGTGGCAGGCGCCGTCAAAAAGCTGCAGGCTGCCGGCGTGAACGTCGAAATGCCGGACACCGTCTCGGATTCCATTCTGGTCGAGCGCCACCGGAAGAGGTCTTCGGCGTCGACCTGGTGGCTTCCGTTGTCCCGTCAGGCCGGTCAGCTCGGCGGTGGCATGGCCAATATCCGATACGCCGTTCTCCTGACCTCGGTCCGGTTCCCCTGCGTGCTTCCCGAGCACTTCGATCGCGGGAAATCTGCTGACTGGGTCGTTCCACATGATGCAGCGATGCTCTGGGCAGCAAAGAAGGTTGATTCCGATAAGCCCTATCTCGCATGGCGTAGAAGCGAATACGGAGGCGCCTTCCAGAACTCTGACGAGGTTTTGGCAAAGGTTGAGCAGCTTGCAGAGCAGAGTTCCAAACTTCCCACTACTGCCAAGCAATCCGATTGGTTTCACCTAGAGCAAGAAAAAGCGTGCAAGCTCGCCCGGGCAGGAAGTTGATAATGCCTCTCTGGTTTAAGTCTCGCCGTTTTTCTGCCGTGATAATTCCAAGCCTTGCTCTGTTCATCGTGATTGTGGTGCTGGGGTATGGCGAGAGCATTGTACTGCCGGGGATGCTGAGCAGCGGAAGCAATCGCGTGCAACTTATGCACATCGCCCCGCTTATTGTCACGTCGAGCCTTTCCTATAGTCTTACGCAGAGACTTGTAGAGGCAGAAATCCTGTCGGTACGGAAAGTGCGGTGGTTCGACACCGGCCTCGTCGTCCTCACTGTTGGCATCGCAGTATCAGCCAGTTTCGGCGTAGGAGAATGGATGGGCTCCCAAGAGGCCATCGAAGCCGGGCGCAATACAATTTTCCTGACCGGTCTGATGCTCATCGCCGGAGCACTCCATGCGCAGGCTGCACCGCTGGCGCCTATCGGGTGGGTGTTCATCGTCACGTTCATCGGGTACCGCGATTTCGGTCGCCCGTGGCCATGGGCAGTGACTCTTCACCCCGCGGGCCTCGCTGTCACCTATTTCTTCTGCCTTACCGTCTTCGCCGTCGGCTTGGTCATGAATTACCGTATTCATCGTTCCGTTTGAAAGGGTCGTCCGTACCGTGCTCTTGGAGCTTGATTCCGTTTCCTACGCCTACGGGCGCCGAAAGCCAAATATTCTGACCGATCTGAGCCATACTATTGGCGAAGGATTCACGGTACTTCTTGGGCCGAATGGTGCCGGTAAGTCAACACTGTTGAAGCTGGCCGCCGGTGTGAACCAGCCCCTGAGCGGTTCGGTGAGGCTCGGCTTGCTGTCGGCTCGGCAGGAGGAATACCGCAGCAAAGTCGCTTGGATGCCGCAAGCGATCACCTCCATGACTGGACTCACCTCACGGGAACAGGTTGCCTACACCGGATGGCTGAAGGGCATGAACCGCCGCGCGGCATGGGACGCCGCCGCTGATGCCCTCGACAGGGTGCAGATGCTCAACCGCGCTGACGTGAAGGTGAAGCAGCTCTCCGGTGGGCAGTTGCGCCGTATCGGTGTCGCCTCAGCTTTGGTTCATAGCGCCGAGGTGCTCCTCCTCGACGAGCCGACTGCCGGCATGGACCCGACCCAGCGACGGCGGTTCCGCGATCTGATCCTTCGTATCGTGAGTGACGAGGTCCAGATCCTGATGTCTACGCATGATGTTGCTGACCTCGCTGAAGAAGCCGATCAGGTCACCGTTCTCACCAACGGATCGATCGCCTTCACGGGGTCCACCGGCGAGTTCCTCAGCCATGCACCCACTCAGGTACCCTCCGCGCGTCGCGCCGAGGTCGCATACACGGCTGTCACAGACAACAGCTGACCGAAGGGTTTGATTTGGCTGGAGGTGATCAGTCAGTAGTGGTGAATACCTTGGCCACTTGCTGCAGACTCGCTTCGACCGGCACCGGGTCATTTCGATCCACCACGCATCCGTAATCGGCAGTGCCACCCTGCCGCTGCACAGTCCTGCTCTGCTCCGAGGTCTCTTCGACATGCGGGATGCTGTACGTGCATCGTTCGCGCACGGGAACGCGAGCGGGAGGCGAAGGCGTCGGCGTGAGCAGGCGGGGTGGACCGGAGCGGGAGCCGGGCGGGCACGAGCCGAAGGCCTGGGTCATCGCGGAGGCGGGAGCCTGAAACGGACAGCCGGGGGCTTGCTGCACGCGAAGCC
The DNA here is from genome assembly GCF_040295565.1 of Streptomyces sp. NPDC002785. Classification (NCBI taxonomy): domain Bacteria; kingdom Bacillati; phylum Actinomycetota; class Actinomycetes; order Kitasatosporales; family Streptomycetaceae; genus Streptomyces; species Streptomyces sp. NPDC002785. The sequence continues at coordinate 76,031 of NZ_JBEOVN010000005.1, forward strand.
CTTCGTGTTCCTGGCGGATCGACAAACACTGGCTTCCGTCAGCCGAGTTCGGACTTGTCGGCCTTCACTCCGAGCACGAGGGCGCGTAGCGCTGCCCGGTTTGTCGATATGACAGCGGCCGGGCTCTCGCTCTCGCGGAGGGCGATGTGGTTCGCCTCCACCGCCGCGACCTCGACACAATTGTTGCCGGAGGCCTCGGAGAACGAGGACTTGAGCCAGTTCAGTTCGGGCAAGGCTGACACCTCTCACAGGTCATTTGCGATGGTCAGGATGGCGTCCTGCGACTGCGCCGGATTCAACGCCACCTGTTCGACCGCGTCCAGCCGCCTACGGAAGTTGGTCAGTTGTGTCGGGAGTCGAAGTAGACAGCGCCGATAGGGGAGTCCGCCTGCACTGTGTCCAGGTGGGGCTGTGGGCTGCTGCGTACAACACCGATCCCCCGCCATGGGGAATCCGGAAGCCAGCGCACCTGCTACGGAGCAGGGCGCGTCGAGAGGTGTTCCCTGGCCGACCGTGGCACACCGCCACAGGGCCTGACGAACCGATTTCCTCCGACTCCGGCGCCGGCGACGCACGATGGGGTGGGACCCCGCCAGGAGGTCCCGCCCCATCGTCAATGGGTCATGCGGCAATGGGCCATTCGACCGGGCTCAGAAACGGTCCGGGGCACGCTCCGGGAGCGGAGACCCGGGGAGCACGTCCCGCTTCTGGTTCTTCCGTGCCTCCGCGTTCGAGTCGGCCGTCGCCTTGCAGGTCACGTCCTTCGCCGGGAGCTTGCCGGTGAGCAGGTACTTGGTGACCGTACCGTCCGTGCACGCGTTGCCGTTCGGGTAGACGCCATGGCCCTCGCCGCCGAGGACGGTGACCATTTTCGAGCCCTTCAGGTCGGCGTGCAGGGCCTGACCGCTGGGCAGCGGGGTCTGCGAGTCCCACTCGTTCTGGACGATCAGGGAGCCGACCTTGTTGTTCACCTTGGTCGCCGGTTCCACGGACTTGTCCCAGAACGCACAGGGCTTGATGCTGGACGCGAAGTCACCGTAGAGCGGGTAACGGCCCTTGTCCTCGATGGCGTCCTGCCGGTAGCTCTCAGGATCACGGGACCACGCAACCGAGTTGTCGCCGCACACCACGGCCCAGAAGCTCGCCGTCATGTTGTCGGACGGCGCCTCGGCGGCATCGGCGGCGGCGCCTGCAGTCCCGGTCCCCTCGGATCCGGCGAACGCCGCGAGCTTCTTCGCGGAAGCGGGCTCGCCGGCCGCGGCCTTCTTCAGCTCCACGACCCCCTCGGTGGCGTACTCCGGGCTGAAGACCGCCCCGCGCATACCGCTCCGGATGTCATCACCGGTGGTCGGCTGCCCCTCTACCTCGATGGGCTTCTCGTTGGCCTGCGCGACCAGGTCCCAGAAGGTCCGGTCGACCTCTTTCGGGGTGTCACCGAGGCCGTACTTCTCCGAACGCTCGGCGGCCCACTCGGTCCACCGGTCGAACGCGGGCTCGGCGCCTTCCGCCCACCACTGGATCATCCCTCGCCAGGCGCGCGCCGGATCGACCGCGCTGTCCAGCACGAACCGGTCGGCCCGGCCCGGGAAGAGCTGGGTGTAGACGGCGCCCAGGTAGGTGCCGTACGAGTAACCCACGTACGAGATCTTCTTCTCACCGAGGATCGCCCGGAGCAGATCCATGTCGCGCGCGGTGTTGCGCGTGGTGATGTGCGCAAGCGTGTCGCCCGCTTTCTCCTTGCACTTGTTCGCGACGTCTCGTGCCCAGGCGACGTCCTTGTCGAACGTTTTCTCCTTGTACGGCCGCAGCCAGTTCTCCTCCTCCGGCTCCAGACCGCAGGAAACCGGGCTGCTCTGTCCCACACCGCGCGGGTCGAAGCCGATGAGGTCGTACTTCTGCTGTGCGGACTCGGGGAGCCTCTCCTGCATCCCCAGCGGCATGTAGAGCCCCTGTCCCCCTGGGCCGCCGGGGTTGGAGAACAGGACACCGTGTCGCTTGTCGGGCGCGGTGCTCTTGATCCGGGATATGGCTAAGTCGATCCGCTTGCCCCCGGGAACCTGGTAGTCCAGCGGGACCTTGATCGTGGCGCACTCGAACTCCGCCGGAGAGTCGGCTTCGCACCGCTTCCACAGCGGCTTCTGCTTCACGTACCGGTCCAGCGCGCCCTTGGTGGCGGACGAGGAGGCGGTCGACGGGGTGGCCGTCGGAGCGGCGGTGGCCGTCGAGGTGGCGAGCGCGGGAGCCAGCGTTGCCGTGATACTCACGGCCAACAGGGGCGCGAGACGTCGTCTGCGCATGATATCGATCCTTCCGGTCGTATGTTCGGACAGGAAAGATCTTTCAGGAACCGGCCTCGCATGCGGATCCCCCGCCGGGCTGCACCTCCCCTCCACCTTGGGGATGACACAACAGTCGTGGGTGCTCCCCGAGTTGTAGGGGACGGACCGCCCTCAGCGACGGGCGGCACTCGCCTCAGCGACGGGACGAACAGGAGACGGTCACCAGCACGGGCTCGGTCCCGCCCGAGGCACCAACGCGTCGACGAACACCTCAGTCACCCACGCGGCGACATCCGGGGACCCTCGCGGACCCCGGCAGCGGAAGACCATCCGCCGGTGCATGCCCTCGATCAGTGCCGCACCGGTCAACGAGGCGTCGAGACCGGGAAGTTCCGGCGCGGCGGCAGCGGACGTCTCGACCCTCGACAGCCTCGACCGGCTTTATGCACCCGTGGGCCGACTCCTCGGCGTGCCGGCGAGCCCAACGTGACAGACGCAGCGCATGACGATCCACCAGGAGATCTACTTGCCCTACCTCAGATAAGCGCGGACTTGTCGTCCTTCACTCCGCGCACAAGGGCGCGTAGCGCTGCCCGGTTCGTCGATATGACCACAGTCGGGCTCTCGCTCTCGCGGAGGACGATGCGGTTCGCGTTACCGGCGGCAATCTCCACGCAGTTGTTGCCGCCACCGGCGCAGTAGGACGAGCGTTGCCATTCACGTTCGGGCATAGTCTGGACCTCTCACAACTCGCGGGCGATAGACCGGATGAGTGCGCGCGACTCATCGTGAGGGAGCGCCGAGCGCACCATCAGGTCCAGGAGAGAACGATAGTTCGCAAGCCGGAACCCACGAGGCTGCCTTCGGCTTCACCATCGGCCAGCGCAAGGGCCTGCGCATCGGCCACCCCGCTCCCGACGGCAAGCCGCGCTACGTCCTGGACATCTCCCCGGTGAACAACACGGTGACGGTCGGCCCGGTCGAGGCCCTCGACGTCACCGCGCTCACCGCCATCAAGCCCCGCTGGTGCGGCACGGCCCCGGCCGGCCCCGGCACGTACACCGCCCAGCTCCGCGCCCACGGCGGCGAGACCGAGGTGACGGCCGAACTGGTCGACGGCGTCCTGAACGTCTCGTTCACCGAGCCGGTACGCGGCGTGGCCCCCGGCCAGGCGGTCGCCCTGTACGACGGCACCCGCGTGGTCGGCTCGGCGACGATCGCGACGACGGTCCGGCGGGAGGCGGCTCCGGCCGGCTGATCGCCCGGACTGACCGGCCTCGGCTGACCGCCGGGGTCGGCACTGCCAGGGCGGCCGTCATAGGCTGCTGGCTCGAACGGTAGGCCCCAGGGCCGGTCCCGGCTGATCTCATCGGCGCCCTCGCGCCGCAGTGCCGTCACCAGCTTCCGGAACTGGCGGGCGCTCAGCCCGCTGAACGGGGCTATCCAGGTCGGCTCCGACGCCGTGATCACACCAGCCATCGCAAGATCATTCCATTGCGGCAGGGCGTCAGGTCGACTCTTGCGCGACCGCCTTGCGTACGTGCTCAAGCCGCAGTCGGCTCTCCTGCAGCCACCCGGACGCCACGTCCACGGGCACCTTCACCGCGATCTGCGTCGAGGGCGAGTCGTGCACGGTCACCTCCAACGGATCCTCGGGAACCACCGCCAGCCACGCACTCCGACTGCCGGGCGGCCACTGGGCCCCCTCCTGGGCCTCAAGGGCATCGAGGCAACGACCCCATTCATCCAGATCACTGTCTGAAACGTGCAGTCCAACGCTGCCGTTGACGAAGCCGCTCTCCAGCACGATCTCGGCCGCGTAGTACCTCTCTTCCGCCATCACCATCGGTGCATCGCACGCGCCCCTGACAGTCACGCCCTGCACGCGATCAGCGAACCGGAAGAGTTCCAGGGCCTGTGCATCGTCAATCATGGCTATCTTGTAGACGAGTGAGTGGGCAAGATGCTCTGATCCTCTCGCACCCCGATTCACAATGATGGTGACCACGCAGGACTGCAACAACAAGGGCCTCCCAGTCGCTCTGGCTTCAACTACCGCGAGCTACCAGGAGCCCCTTCTTCATACGCGCACAACGGCGAACTCAATGGAAATGGAGCTGCTGCGCTACTCAGCCGCCGGGACCCTGCGGATAGATGTGAACGATGTACGCCCAGCGTGCTGCGCCTACTGCCAGAAAGATCAGTGACGGCGCCAGCCACCAGCGGCTGAGGGTCCGCCGCCGCACGGGAAGCAGGGCGAGCAAAGAGGTGATGACGCCGAGCATGATCAGCAGCGCCGACGCGAACTCGATACCCGTCAGCGTCTGTTCGTCCCAGGCCCCTTGCGGCTGAGTCACAAGTGCGCCGTAGGCAACGTAGCCGTTGAGCAGATTCGCGAGGATGAGGATCACTCCCCATGGCCCTCGCAGCAGGCCGGTCACTTCAGGGCGCTCCTCGCATCGTCCAGATTCTTGTCGAAGCCACGGCCGTAGGCCTGGGCGTTGTCATCCTGCCAATAGGGGCCACCGTTGTAGCGGGCGGCGAGTTCCTGGCGCTGCTCTCGCGTCATTTCGTCCGCCGGTACGTCGGCGAAGCCGCTCTCTTCCTTGAGCATGGCCAGATACTCGGAGGCGATGAAGATGTTCTGTCCGGGATCCTGGAGCGATGCCTCGAGGGTATCCCGTTGCCCCTCTGTGAGGTTTGCCGGGTCGTATCCGAGGACCTCCGCTGCCCTCCTCACCTGGATAGCGATGGGACCGAAGGACGTCTCGTCCGGCGAGCCACCGAGCCGCGAGGGCAGGTTTTCCGGGGTGTCGGACAACCAGCCGTCCCTGGCCAGTTCGCGAATGGTGTCGACACCATCGTCCATCCAGCCCCATTGTCCGCCCACCTCCTGCCAGGCGATGCCCGCGACCATGTCGGGGGGTAGGCCGGATCGTTGCGCCGCCGCGGTGATGATGTCCTTGTTCGCCGCGATCCACTCGCGACGTTCCTCAGCGTTCCTCGGCACGGCCCAGTAGGCATCGGTGGCCTTCGGAAGCTCGGTGAGGCGCATCCTGATGTCCATGAGGGGCGGCGATACGCCGTCCTTCCCCACTGCCTTGGTGAACTCCGCCTTGGATCCGCTGCCGGGGAGATGGGTGAGCGAGTCCCTGCTGGCTTCGGCGGCTTCGGCTCGGAGCGCGGGAATGGCGTCGATCAGGCTCTTCGCGTCAACGAAGTCGCCACCGCGGAAATCAGGCAGGGCCTTGTGTGCCTTGTCAAGCGCCACCGTGCACGCGTCACGGGCCTCACTTTCCACCGTCTTGGCGCGGTGATAGGCCGCACTGGCCTGATCGTGAGCGCGGTTCGCTTCGTCCTTGATGTCGTCGATGTCCACCGTGAGCTCGGCGGCCCAGTCCAGGAACCCCGTCGTACCCCGCAGGTCCTCCCACTGATGCATCGGGCCGGCTTCTTGCGCCTCACGTGTCTCGGCGTCCGCGACCTGGGATATGAGGCTGGCCAACGTCTGCTCCGCCGCCTTGCCGTCCGAGTAGTGGGACTTGGCGGTCTCAAGCGCCGACGCGTAGTGCAGGAGCGCGCTCTGAGCCTTGTCATAGCCGTCGGCCAGATGCGTGATCAGGTCACGTGCCTCGCGGAGCCGGTTGTCGTATGGCTTGCGGTTCTCGCTCACCCACTGCGTGTGGGTGGCGGCCCGCTTCGCGCCAGGCTCGACATCGAGCAGCAGATCACGCAGCCTCTTGAACTCAAGGGCATTGCGCTCCACGAGAGCAGGGTTGCAATCCTCAAGGAACCTGACGTCCTGTCGGTAGGTGTAGGTCATGGGGGCTCACCTGTCTTCCGGGGCTATGTACTGCCCCAGCTCGAGAATGGCGTTCATCATGCCGCCAACCACCTCACCGTCGTAGTCGACGAACGTGCCATTTGCTTCTCTGAGCCGCGTGGACAACGCTGCGAGCAGTGACGTCACGTCCTGGTACTGGTCGTCCGCGAAGCGGGCGAACTGATCGACCTTCGTCGCGACGTCCGGGTGTGAGCGCGGCGCGCGCGCCATTGTGCAGAGGTCGCCGTCGGGCCGCCCCTCGTAGAGGAGCCCTGACAGCTCGATCAGGAAGTTCGAATTCCCGTTGAGTGAGACGTGGTTGACGCGGAGCTCATCGCCCTTACCCCCTTGACCGCCACCCCCGCCTCCGCCGGTTCCGGCATCGGCGGGATGCTGGTTGAGTTGCATCTGCGCCGAATGCCTCTCAGCCGCCTGGGCCTTCAGCTGTTCCCACTCGTCCCACGCCATATGTCCCTCGTCCCCCGACACTCCGCGCGGCGCGTTCCGCGGCGCGGATTCCATAATCCACCCGACTGGAGCGACCGACCAACCCACCCCGCGAGTCAACGCAAGTCGGTGGACCCACGCCGGAGACCTCCGCGTTGCCTGCACAGAAGGGCGAGGCTGCGGTCAGAAGCTGTTGTCGTTCCGATCGGTGCGGTCGCCGACATCCGCGGCGGGAACGCTGCACGCACCTGGTGAGTTCACCGGACATGGCGAGCACGGTGTGACAGGTCACCCCGGCACCGGCCGAGTCCGTGGTCGCCGGGTTCAACGCCGACACCGCCGGGTGGTTCCTTCTGCAGATCCCCCTTTACGCGCCCCGGCAGCATGCTGGTGGAGGCTCTGGCCCGGTGGCTGGATTCCAGGTCAGCCGATTTCGCTGTAGCCGGTCTTCACTCCGAGGACAAGTGCACGCAGCGCACCCCGGCTTGTCACCAGAACGGCATCCGAGTTCTCGCTCTCGCGGATTGCGATGAGGTCCGCGTTCGCTGCGGCGACCTCAACGCAGGCATTGCCGGAGGCCTCCGAGAACGAGGACTTGATCCAGTTCAGCTCGGACAACTCGGGCAAGGCGAACTCCTCCTACAGTTCTCCGGCGATCTCAAGGATGAGATCCCTCGACTCACTCGGATTCAACGCGACCTGTTCGACCAAGTCCAGCCGACGTCGGAAGTTGGCCAACTGGGTCGGTGAGTCCATGAAGACGGCACCGATCGGAGAGTCCACCTCAACGGTGTCCAAGTGGTGGCTGGCGGCGGACACGTACATCAGAGTGTCCCCGGCCATGGGGAAGCCCTCGGCCGTGAAGGGGATCACGAGCAACCGGACATTGAGGCGTTCGCTCTCCTCCAAGAGGTGCTCCAACTGGGCCTTGGCCACTTTGCGCCCCCCGGTACGAAGCCGAAGAGCCGCTTCGTGGACCAAGCCCACGTAAGGCACCCGGTCGGTCGCCACCACACTGTGCCGGGCCAGCCGATGGGCCACCCGCATTTCGACTTCCAACCTGGGCAAGGCAGGCACGAAGAGGTCAAAGAGGGCGCGAGCGTGATCCTCGGTCTGGAAGAGGCCGGGAATGTGAGCTGTCTGGAGTGTGCGCAAGCTCGTCGCGTGGTGCTCCAGTTCCGCCACGTCCAGGAAGTCCGGCGGGATCTTGCCCCGGTATTCGTCCCACCAGCCTCGCGGGCGCCCTCCGGTCATCGTGGCGAGGGCATCGATCAGTTCCGGATCGTCGCACTCGTAGATGCTGGCCAGCCGGCGCAGCCGTTCCTCGCTGATACCGAATCGCCCTGACTCGATGTTGGAGATCATCGTGCGGTCTGCCCCGAGCCGTTCGGCGGCAACGGGTGCTGACATGCCGACTGCATCGCGCAGCCGACGGAGTTCTGCACCGAAACGACGCTGACGGATGGTGGGGGCTTGGCGTGGCGCCATGGATCAACTCCTTGCTCGCGCGCACATCTTGCCGACCTTGCGGTGTGGGCGTCCACCGGAATCGCATATATGACCCGTTTTAGTGAAGTGGGTAGCACGAGTAGTACTCATGACTCTAGGTTGTGACCTGCGCCACTTGCTCGGTTGCCGTTACGGCGGAAGCGCACCGATCCGTCCCGCCCACCCGGGAAGGCGGGCCCTGGAGCGGCATTGCCACCGCCACCACGGCAGTAACCACCCGTGGCGCACATTTACTTGTCACCACTCGCACGCACCCCAGGAGGTGCCCGTGAGGGCTGAACCCACCCCCTACGCCCCGCACATCCACCAGCACCCCGTCCCCATCCCGTTCACTGAACCTTGGAGTTACGAGCTGGCCTTTCCCTGTGACCCGCGCAGCCCCCGAATCGCCCGCACCACCCTTCGCGCCGTTCTCGGTGCGCACAAACTCGACGAACTCAGTTACCGCGCCGAGCTGTTGACGTCCGAGCTGACTACTAACTCCGTACGGCACACCAAGGGGCCCGCCTCCGTACGGCTCCAGTGGCGGCACCCCGTGCTCCGGGTCAGTGTGTGGGACATGAGCCCGGATCTTCCCGAGCCGTATGCACCGTCCGCGCACCCCGACGCCGAAACCGGGCGGGGCATGGCCATCCTCGAACTCGTCGCCGACCGCTGGGGAGGCTGTGCCATAGGGGAAGGGGCGTACGGACCGGGCGGCAAGACCGTCTGGTTCGAGCTCACCATCGGCGCCTGATGGGAGATACGGATCAGGGAGACGACCGGGTTCGTTTCCGCCGACACAGGCGAGCCCGACGGTGCCGGAATCGGCGACCTCTGAGGTCAGGACGTGTCCCCGCCGGTCATTCCGCATGCGCCCCGCTCGGTCACGTCCGACCCCTGTACGGGCGTGGCCGAGCGGGGTGGACCGTGGCGTCAGGAAGCCTGGCGCAGATACACGTCCCTGGCGAAGAATTCCGCCAGGACCGGGGCCATCGCCTGGGGCGCCAGTTCGCGTGTCTGGCCCGTCAGGGTGCGGTGGCGGGCGCGCGGGAGTGCGTCCGCGAGGGCGTGGGCCGACAGCCGGGCCCGGGTGGTACTGAAGCCGCCGCAGACCACCAGTGTGCGCGCCGTGACGGACGCGAACCGCTCGGCCGGAATCGTGCCGTCGTCGAGGACCGCATCGTCGTACGCCAGTGTGTGCGCCATCGACACCAGACCGCGCCAGAGCGGTGCGCGCCGCATCCGGGCGATCATGTCGGCCGGGACGCCCGTCACGGAAAGGAACAGCTCCACGGCCCCGCCGCGGTCCCCGGCGGACAGCAGCCGGTGCAGCCGGGCCGTGCAGCAAGCCTTGAACTGCGCTCCCGAGGCCCCGGGGGTGTACGGCGGTTCGTACACCGCCAGCAGGTCGACGGGCAGCCCGGCCGCCTGGGCCTCCAGGGCCAGCGCCCCGCCGGCCCCCACGCCGAACACCGAGGCCCGGCCGCCCACCGCCGCGACCAGTGCGGCCAGGTCCTCGATCTCGCGTCCCACCGCGTACGGCCCGCTGTCGCCGCTGGAGCCGCGGCCGCGCCTGTCGTACGTGACGACTTCGAAGCGCGGAGCGAGGATGCGCGCCAGAGGGGCCTCGGTCGCCGCCGTGCTCAGTGCCCCGCCGACCAGGATCACCGGCGGTCCTTGGCCGCGGCGCCGGTACGCGATCGCGGTGCCGTCGCGGGAGAGAGTCTTGTCCATGTGAGGGTTGACTGCGATGGTGCGGAAAAGTCATCGCCGCGGCCGTGAATCTTTTGAGGTTCTTCAAATCCGCAGGTCGCAGCGGTGCTTGGCGATCAGTCGGAGATGGTTTCGGTGTCGTAGAAGCAGAAGTGGTTCTTGATCGCGGCGACTTCGGGCTTTGGTTCCGGATACGCCCAGACGAGATCGGCCGCGTCCGGCAGCGACCAGTAGGAGGCCTCGCCCTTGAACGGGCAGTGGGTATGGGTGTCCGAAGCCGTCAGGAGTTCGGTACGGACGTCCCCGGGCGGCAGGTAGTAGCGGACCGGACAGCCCGTCTCGCGCAGGACGAGCGGGCGCCTGCTCTCGGCGAGCACCTGTCCGTCGCGCACCACACGTACATGCTCGGTGCCGGGTTCGACGGTGATGATGTGTCCTCGTGTGGAAGTCATGTCTGGTTCAGCGGTGCCACGGGCCGGTTTCTTCCCCGGCGTCGGCCGGATTTCCACCTGTCCGCCCGGGGATGTCAGCGGTGGCCCTTACGGTGTCCGCATGAATATCTGCGTTTTCCTCTCCGCCGCCGACCTCGACGACCGCTACACCCAGCCCGCCCGCGAATTCGCCGAACTGCTCGGCCGGGGCGGACACACACTGGTCTGGGGAGGGTCGGAGAGCGGCCTGATGAAGGTCGTCGCCGACGGGGTGCAGGCATCGGGCGGACGACTGGTCGGGGTGTCGGTCGACTTCCTGGCCGCGAAGGCGCGTGCCAACGCGGACGAGATGGTGATCGCGCGCGATCTCGCCGAGCGCAAGGCGCTGCTGCTGGAGAAGGCCGACGCGATCGTGATCATGGTGGGGGGTACCGGGACGCTCGACGAGGCGACCGAGATCCTGGAGCTGAAGAAGCACGGCAAGCACGACAAGCCGGTGGTCCTGCTCAACACGGCGGGCTTCTACGACGGGCTGCGCCAGCAGTTCCAGCGCATGGAGGACGAGGGCTTCCTGCCCATCCCGCTGACCGACCTGGTGTTCTTCGCGAAGGACGGCGTGGGCGCCCTGGCCCACCTGGAGGAGTGGTCCGGCCTGCAGTGATGCGGGGGCGGCGGGTGCGGGGGGCGGTGAGCCGCCTGCGGTGACCGGCCCGCGGCGGCCGGCTTGCAGTGACCGGTCGGCGGGGTGCGGCCGGGCAGGGTGCGATCATGGGGGGCATGTCCACTCACGTCATCACCGGGGCCGGCTCCGGCATCGGCGCAGCTGTCACCCGTCGTCTTCTGGAACGCGGGGACGAGACCGTGCTGCTGGCCCGTGACGCGGGCCGTGCGAAGGAGCTGGCCGAGCTCCACCCCGGCGCTCGTACGCTCGTCGGTGACCTCTCCAACCCGGACCGGCTCTCCTGGGCGTTCGCCCAGCAGGCGGTGCCGGAGCGGGTCGACTCGCTGCTGCACATCGCGGGCGTCGTCGAGCTCGGCAAGGTCGGTGAACTCACGCCCAAGGCATGGCACTTCCAGCTCAACGCCAACCTGGTCGCGCCCGCCGAGCTGACCCGGCTCCTCCTGCCGCAACTGCGGGTCGCCCAGGGCCATGTGCTCTTCGTGAACTCGGGCTCCGGCCTCGCCGCACACGCCGAGTGGAGCGCGTATGCCGCGAGCAAGCACGGCCTCAAGGCGCTCGCCGACTCGCTGCGCCACGAGGAGCACGCGAACGGCGTCCGGGTGACCTCCGTCTACCCGGGGCGCACCGCCAGCCCCATGCAGGCCAAGGTCCACCAGCAGGAAGGCAAGGAGTACGACCCCTCCCGCTGGATCGCCCCGGAGTCGGTGGCCACCACCATCCTGATGGCCATCGACCTGCCGCGCGACGCCGAGGTCAACGACCTCACGGTGCGCCCCGGACGCTGAGCGTCCGGTTGCCGGGCAGGGCCGGTGCCGGACTGTCGCGCGGGATGCTGCCCGAGGAGGTCCGGGCCGCCCCGCGACGGGCCCGGCCGCCCGGACCGTAGGCTTCCCATGTGAGCGAGAAGAGCAAGTTCAGGGGTTGCCCGGCCACCGGAATCGGTTCCATGCCTGGGGGAGACGCCCGGGAGGCGGCCAAGACCGTCACCGGGTCCTTCGGGGACGGCGAGGGCCTGCCGTATCTGGCGGAACTGCCGGCCCGCGGGCCCGGTGCGGACATGATCGGGCGGACCATCGGGCTGCTCGTCGACCTGTACGGGCATGTCGAGCCCAGTGGCTGGCGGATCAGCGACCGGCCAGGACGCGACACCCGCCGGGCCAGGTCATGGCTCGGCGAGGACCTCGATGCGCTGGAGGAGTTCACCCAGGGGTATGAGGGACCGCTCAAGGTCCAGGCCGTCGGTCCCTGGACGCTGGCCGCCGCACTGGAACGGCGGGGCGGCGAGGCCGCGCTCGGCGATCTGGGGGCCTGCCGCGACCTGGCGGGCTCGCTGGCGGAGGGGCTGCGCGCCCACCTCGCGGAGGTACGGCGCAGGGTGCCCGGCGCCGAGGTGATCCTCCAGCTCGACGAACCGTCGCTGACCGGCGTACTGCGCGGGCAGATCAGGACGGCGAGCGGCTACCGCACCTACCGGGCTGTGGACCGCCAGGTCGTGGAGGGCACCCTGCGCGATGTCCTGGGGGCGGGCGGGGACGGGGCGACGGTCGTTCACACCTGTGCGCCCGACGTGCCGTTCGCACTGCTGCGCCGGGCCGGGGCCGACGGTATCTCGTTCGATTTCTCATTGCTCACCGAGCGTGAGGAGGAGGCGATCGGGGAAGCCGTCGAGGGCGGCACTCAGCTCTTCCTCGGCGTGGTTCCGGGCACCGACCCGGCCTCAGGTGGATTGTCAGACCCGGGCGGTAGCGTCATGGGTGTCAGGACGCTGTGGCGCAGGCTGGGGCTGAATCCGGGGACTTTGACGGAGTCCGTGGTGATCACCCCGTCGTGCGGGCTCGCGGGTGCCTCGCCCGCGTACGCACGCGCCGCGCTCGCCCACTGCGCCCGGGCCGCGAGATCGCTCGCAGACAACCCTGAGTAACGGGGCAACGGGTAACGGGAGGACGAGACGATGGCCGGCGAACAGCAGATGGCAGTGCCCTCACAGGCGCAGGAGCAGCACGCACTCCTCGCGGAGCAGATCGAGGAGCACCGCTTCCGGTACTACGTGAACGACCAGCCGGTCGTCAGTGACGCCGAGTTCGACCGGCTGATGCGCGCGCTGGAGGCCCTGGAGGAGACGTATCCGCAGCTGCGCACCCCGGATTCGCCGACGCAGAAGGTCGCGGGTCCGTACCTGACGGAATTCACCTCCGTCGAGCACCGCGAGCGGATGCTCTCGCTGGACAACGCCTTCGACGATGGGGAGTTGGCGGCCTGGGGCGAGCGGATCGCCAAGGACGTCGGCACCGCCGACTACCACTTCCTGTGCGAATTGAAGGTCGACGGTCTCGCGGTCAACCTCACCTATGAGCACGGGCGGCTGACCCGGGCCGCGACCCGCGGCGACGGCCGCACCGGCGAGGACATCACCCCCAACGTCCGTACGATCGCCGAGATCCCGCACCGGCTGAAGGGGGAGCGGATTCCGGCGCTCGTCGAGATCCGCGGTGAGGTCTTCTTCCCGATGGAAGCCTTCGAGGAGCTCAACGCCCGCCTTGTCGAGGCCGACGACAAGCCATTTGCCAACCCGCGCAACGCGGCGGCGGGTTCACTGCGCCAGAAGGACCCGAAGGTCACCGCCACCCGTCCGCTGCACATGGTGGTGCACGGCATCGGCGCCCGAGAGGGCTTCGACATCGACTGCCTCTCGCAGGCCTACGAGCTGCTGCATGAATGGGGTCTGCCGACCGCCAGGCACAACAAGGTGGTGGACTCCCTCGACGAGGTACGGGAGTTCATCGCGTACTTCGGTGAGAACCGGCACTCCGTGGAGCACGAGATCGACGGCGTCGTCGTCAAGCTCGACGAGATCCCGCTCCAGGGCCGGCTCGGCTCCACCTCGCGCGCCCCGCGCTGGGCGATCGCCTGGAAGTACCCGCCGGAGGAGGTCAACACCAAGCTGGTGAACATCCGGGTCGGCGTCGGACGCACCGGCCGGGTCACCCCGTACGCCCAGGTCGAGCCGGTAGAGGTGGCGGGCTCCGAGGTCGAGTTCGCCACCCTGCACAACCAGAACGTGGTGAAGGCGAAGGGCGTCCTCATCGGGGACACGGTGGTGCTCCGCAAGGCGGGCGATGTGATCCCGGAGATCCTCGGCCCGGTCGTCGATCTGCGCGACGGCACCGAGCAGGCGTTCGTGATGCCGTCGCACTGCCCCGAGTGCGGTACGGAGCTGAAGCCCATGAAGGAGGCCGATGTCGACGTCCGCTGTCCCAACGCGCGTTCCTGTCCCGCGCAGTTGCGCGAGCGCCTCGCCTATCTCGCGGGCCGCAAGTGCCTCGACATCGACCACTTCGGCTATGTCGCGGCCGCGGCCCTGACCAAGCCGCTGGAGCCTGCCGAGCCGCCGCTGTGTGACGAGGGCGATCTCTTCGGGCTGACCGCCGAGCAGCTGCTGCCGATCCGGGCCTATGTCCTGGACCAGGACAGCGGACTGCCCAAGCGCGATCCGAAGACCGGTGAGGAGAAGGCCGCCTGGGTCTTCGCCAACCAGCAGGGCGAGCCGAAGAAGAACGCCCTCGCCATGCTCGATGCCATCGCCGCGGCCAAGGGCGTTCCGCTGGCCCGGATCCTCACCGGGCTCTCCATCCGCCATGTGGGCCCGGTCGCGGCCGAGGAGCTGGCCCGTCAGTTCCGCTCCATCGACCGGATCGACGAGGCGACCGAACAGGAGCTCGCCGATGCCGACGGGGTCGGCCCCATCATCGCCGCCTCGGTGAAGCAGTGGTTCGCCGAGGACTGGCACCGGGAAATCCTGCGCAAGTGGCGGGAGGCCGGGGTCCGGATGGAGGACGAGGGGGCGGGGGAGAAGGTGGGACCGCGACCGCTCGAAGGACTCACCGTCGTCGTCACCGGCACGCTGGCCGGGCACACCAGGGACGGCGCGAAAGAGGCGCTCCAGAGCCGGGGGGCGAAGGTCACGGGTTCCGTCTCGAAGAAGACCTCCTTCGTGATCGTCGGCGAGAACCCCGGCTCGAAGTACGACAAGGCAATGCAGCTGAAGGTGCCCGTGCTGGACGAGGACGGCTTCGCCGTACTGCTCGAACAGGGTCCGGATGCCGCGCGCGAGACAGCCGTACCTGTCGGAGAGCCGGCGGAATAGGACAGTTCCCCGTCGGAGAACCGATGGACAGGACAGCCCCCTGTCGGACAACCCCGGCATGGGACCGATCGGTGGGCGAGCGGCGAACAAGACGATGCAGAAAGGGTGTAGAGGGGCGAAAGCGAAAAGGGTTGTCGTCGGGGACGGGGTTCACCCGATCGGCGCATACCAGGTGCTGACGGACGGTCGGTCCGCATTCGGGCAAGAGCTGTAGAGCGCTGCCCGTAGAAGCCTTCTGCGGCCTACTGTTGAGATGTGAGCCTGCCATGCCCGGCCACAGCGTGGGAAGTCGGGTCGTGTGGCGTGGAGTTGAACCATCGGGCGACATCGGCACCGCCGGCTGTGAGAGGGACGGAATGAAACCGACCGAGAGCGCCGCACCGGTGTCGCGGCTGCAAGGTTTCGTCGGCCTCACGCCCAAAGTGGGGGCCGTCATCGTGGCGATCGCCGTTGTTCAGCTCGCGACCGGTTTCTACCGGACCGTGAGCGAAGGACACGCGCTCTTCCCCGACGGCAGGGTCGGCTGGTCCCTCGCCGTCCTCACCGGAATCATCGTCGGTCATCTGGTCGCGCTCGGACGCGACCGCTGGTGGGGTGGCACCGGTTCCGGGGCCGCCCTCACCCTTGCCGTGCTGTTCCTGTACGGCTGGGTGCCCGCCGGTCTGGTCAGCCTGGTCGTCGTCGTCCTCGTCGGCGTGGCCCGCAGACACCGCTGGTGGCAGGGGCTGCTGCACGGCGCGGTGGACATCCTGGGGATAGGCGCGGCAGCCCTGGTGCTCGCCGCGTTCGGTGAGGTGCAGACGGTCGAGTCGCCCTCGCAGCCACTCGACTGGGGCATCGCCGCCGTGCCGGAAGTCCTCCTGGCCGCCTCCACCTATCTTCTGGTGACCCGGGTCCTGCAGTGGTACGCACGGGCGCCCCAGGGCGGCGGGCTGCCGACCATCGCCCGCACCGCCCTGCTGCGCCAGGGCCTCGTCGCGGTTGCCCTGCTCGGCATCGCACCGCTGATCTGTGTCGTCGCGATGGCCATGCCCGTACTCCTGCCGCTCTTCGCGGCCCCGTTGATCGCCCTGGAATCCACCCTCCGGATCGCCCGCGCCCGGGCCGAGGAGCAGCTGCGTGACCCGCTGACCGGACTGCCCAACCGGCAGTGGCTGCTGGAACGCACCTGGACGGCCCTGGAGGACGCCGAGGCCATCGGCACCAGGTCCGCTCTCGTCCTGATCGACCTCGACCGTTTCCGTGCGGTCAACGACACCCTCGGTCATCTGGCGGGGGACCGGCTGCTGCTGCAGATAGCGGAACGTCTCAGACTCGCGCTCCCGCGAGGAGCGGAGGCCGCGAGGCTCGGTGGTGACGAGTTCGCCGTGCTCCTGCCGACCGCTGACTCCGCCACCAGTGCCCAGCGGGTCGCCCGCCATCTGGTCGCCGAGCTGTCCTCCCCGCTGGACCTGGACGGTCTGACCCTGGTGCTGGAGGCGAGTGCCGGGGTCGCGGTCTACCCGGACCACGCACTGGACGCCGAAGGGCTGCTCAGGCGCGCGGACGTGGCGATGTACCAGGCCAAGCGCGACCGTACGGGCGTCGAGGTGTACGAGTCGAAGCGGGACAGCAACACCCCGGACCGGCTCGGGCTCCTGGGCGATCTGCGGCGTGCGCTGGACGCCGGCGAGGTGGAGCTCCACTACCAGCCGAAGGTCCGCTTCGACGGCCAGGTGGCCGGTCTCGAAGCGCTGGTGCGCTGGGTGCATCCGGAGCGCGGGCGGGTCCCTCCGGACGAGTTCATCGCCATCGCCGAGTCGTCCGGCCTGATGCCGCACCTCACGGAGTACGTCCTGGAGACGGCGCTGGCCCAGGTCGCCCGGTGGCGGGCGCAGGGGCTGTTCGTCCCGGTCGCGGTCAACGTCTCCCCGCGCGACGTCCACACCCCCGGATTCGCGGGCGGTGTCGCGGCCCGGCTCGCCCGGCACGGTGTACCGCCCGGGGCGCTGCAGCTGGAAATAACGGAACACGTGCTGCTGGAGGACCCGCAGCGCGCCGCCGACACCCTCGCCGGACTCACCGGACACGGTGTGAAGATGTCCCTCGACGACTTCGGTACGGGGTACTCCTCGCTGGTCCATCTGCGCCGGCTGCCGGTCAGCGAGCTGAAGATCGACCGGTCGTTCGTGGCCCGTCTGGCCATCGACAACGAGGACGCGGAGATCGTCCGCTGCACGATCGACCTGGCTCACTCGCTCGGTCTGCTGGTCGTCGCGGAAGGGGTCGAGGACGACGAGACCTGGGAGCGGCTGCGGGATCTGCGGTGCGATGCGGTGCAGGGGTGGCTGGTCGCCGCTGCGATGCCGCCGCAGGAGACGACGGCCTGGCTGCGGGCACGGGGTGAGCACGGGTGGCGTCGGCCGGCGGAGCTGGCCGCTGCGGCTGCCGCAGCGGCGGCAGCCGCAGCCGCAGCGACGCCCGAGCTGGAGCGTCCGTCCGGGCGGGCGGTCGAGTCGCGGCCCGCGACGACGTGAGTGCGGGGGTGCGGTGTGTGGGCACCGGGGGCGTCCGGTGGCCGCTGCGTCTTCGATCGCCGGGCGGGTCCGAAACGCCGGACGGGCTTGTAACCGGCGTCTGACCAGGGTGTTCGCCCGGGTGGCGGGAGCGGCTGTGGGCGACACCATAGGATTGGGCCAAAACCACACACCAACCCCTGAGGATCGCTGCATGCCTGGCATCACGCGCGAGGAGGTCGCCCACCTCGCCCGGCTGGCGCGTCTGGAGCTGAAGGGCGAAGAGCTCGATCACTTCGCCGGTCAGCTCGACGACATCATCGGCGCGGTCGCCCGCGTCTCCGAGGTCGCCGACCAAGACGTACCGCCGACCTCCCACCCGCTGCCGCTGACCAACGTCATGCGCGCGGACGAGGTCCGTCCGTCGCTCACCCCCGAGCAGGCGCTCTCCGGCGCCCCGGCCCAGGAGCAGCAGCGTTTCAAGGTGCCGCAGATCCTGGGGGAGGACTAACAGCCATGACGGACAACAGCACCATCATCAAGCTCACCGCGGCCGAGATCGCCGCGAAGATCGCGTCCGGTGAGCTCACGGCCGTCGAGGTCACCGAGGCCCACCTGGCCCGGATCGACGCGGTCGACGAGAAGGTCCACGCCTTCCTGTACATCGACCGCGAGGGCGCGCTCGCGCAGGCCCGTGCCATCGACGCCAAGAGGGCGGCCGGCGAGAAGCTCGGCCCGCTGGCCGGTGTCCCGCTCGCGCTGAAGGACATCTTCACCACCGAGGGCGTGCCGACCACCGTCGGCTCCAAGATCCTCGAAGGCTGGATCCCGCCGTACGACGCGACCCTCACCAAGAAGCTGAAGGCCGCCGACGTCGTCATCCTCGGCAAGACCAACATGGACGAGTTCGCCATGGGGTCCTCCACCGAGAACAGCGCCTACGGCCCGACCGGCAACCCGTGGGACCTCACCCGCGTCCCGGGCGGCTCCGGCGGTGGCTCCTCGGCCGCGCTCGCGTCGTACGAGGCCCCGCTCGCCATCGGCACGGACACCGGCGGTTCCATCCGCCAGCCCGCAGCCGTCACCGGCACCGTCGGCGTCAAGCCCACCTACGGCGGCGTCTCCCGCTACGGCATGGTGGCGTTCTCCAGCTCCCTGGACCAGGGCGGGCCCTGTGCCCGTACCGTCCTGGACGCGGCCCTGCTGCACGAGGTGATCGCCGGGCACGACCCGCTCGACTCGACGTCCATCGACGCCCCGGTCCCGCCGGTCGTCGAGGCAGCACGCAACGGCAGCGTCGACGGCATGCGCGTCGGTGTCGTCAAGCAGTTCGCCGGTGAGGGCTACCAGGCCGGTGTCGTCCAGCGCTTCAACGAGTCGGTCGAGCTGCTGAAGTCGCTCGGCGCCACGATCGTCGAGCTGGACTGCCCGTCGTTCGACCTGGCTCTGTCGGCGTACTACCTGATCGCGCCGTCCGAGTGCTCCTCCAACCTGGCCCGCTTCGACGCCATGCGTTACGGCCTGCGGGTCGGCGACGACGGCACGAGGTCCGCCGAGGACGTCACCGCGCTCACCCGCGAGGCCGGCTTCGGCGACGAGGTCAAGCGCCGCGTCATCCTCGGTACGTACGCCCTCAGCTCCGGCTACTACGACGCGTACTACGGCTCGGCGCAGAAGGTCCGCACCCTCATCACCCAGGACTTCGAGAAGGCCTTCGAGCAGGTTGACGTCATCGTCTCCCCGACGACGCCCACCACCGCCTTCCCGATTGGCGAGCGCGCCGACGACCCGATGGCGATGTACCTCGCGGACCTGTGCACCATTCCGACCAACCTCGCCGGCAACTCCGCCATGTCGCTGCCCTGCGGCCTGGCCCCGGAGGACGGCCTGCCGGTCGGACTGCAGATCATCGCCCCCGCCATGAAGGACGACCGGCTGTACAAGGTCGGAGCCGCCGTCGAGGCCGCCTTCGTGGAAAAGTGGGGCCACCCGCTGCTGGAGGAGGCTCCGTCGCTGTGAGCGCACTGACCAAGGCCAAGGGCTTCAAGAAGTCCAAGACCGGTACGTACCTGTCCATCGGCACCACCGCCTTCGGGGCGCTCGGCGTCATCAAGCAGGCCAGGAAGGCCCGCTTCGAACACGACACGCTCCGACTGATCGACGCCGTTGTCTCCGCCGCCGCCATCGCCACTGGTGTCGCCCTGCTGGTGCGCGAACTCAAGCGCATCGGCGATGACGACGTACTGCTGGGCTGAGAGGGAAGTTTCACCGTGACTGTCACTGACCTGGTGTCGTACGAGGACGCGCTCGCGTCCTACGACCCCGTCATGGGCCTGGAGGTCCATGTCGAGCTCGGCACCAAGACCAAGATGTTCTGCGGCTGCTCGACCGAGCTCAAGCAGGACGCCAACTCACAGACCTGCCCGGTCTGTCTCGGCCTGCCCGGCGCGCTGCCGGTCGTCAACGAGATCGGCGTCGAGTCCGCCGTCAAGATCGGCCTCGCGCTGAACTGCGAGATCGCCGAGTGGTGCCGCTTCGCCCGGAAGAACTACTTCTATCCGGACATGCCGAAGAACTTCCAGACCTCCCAGTACGACGAGCCGATCGCCTACAACGGCTATCTGGACGTCCAGCTGGAGGACGGGGAGATCTTCCGGGTGCAGATCGAGCGCGCCCACATGGAGGAGGACACCGGCAAGTCGACCCACGTCGGCGGTGCCACCGGCCGTATCCAGGGCGCGTCCCACTCCCTGCTCGACTACAACCGTGCGGGCATCCCGCTCATCGAGATCGTCACCAAGCCGATCGAGGGAGCGGGCGCACGCGCCCCCGAGGTCGCCAAGGCGTACGTCGCCGAGCTCCGCGAGCTCATCAGGGCGCTCGGTGTGTCGGAGGCCCGGATGGAGATGGGCCAGATGCGCTGCGACGTCAACCTGTCGCTGCGCCCCAACGGCACCGAGACGTTCGGTACGCGCTCCGAGACGAAGAACGTGAACTCGCTGCGTTCCGTCGAGCGCGCCGCCCGCTTCGAGATCCAGCGCCACGCCGCGGTGCTGAGCTCGGGCGGCACGATCGTGCAGGAGACCCGGCACTTCCACGAGGAGGACGGCTCGACCACGGCCGGCCGCATCAAGGACAACGCCGAGGACTACCGCTACTTCCCCGAGCCCGACCTGGTTCCGGTCGCCCCGGCCCGCGAGTGGGTGGAGGGGCTCCGTAAGGGCCTCCCCGAGCTGCCGCGGCTGCGTCGCAACCGGCTGAAGGAGGAGTGGGGCGTCTCCGACCACGACATGCAGTCCATCCTCAACGCCGGCGCGGTCGACCTGATCGTCGCCACGACCGACGCGGGCGCCCCCTCGGACCAGGCCCGCAAGTGGTGGATGGGCGAGCTGGCCCGTAACGCCAACGAGACCGGCCGCGGCCTCGACGAGCTGCCGATCACGCCGGTGCAGGTCGCCAGGGTGGCCGAGCTCGTCACCTCGGGCGACCTCAACGACAAGCTGGCACGTCAGGTCATCGAGGGCGTCCTCGCGGGCGAGGGCGACCCGGACACCGTCGTCGAGAAGCGCGGTCTGAAGGTCGTCTCCGACGAGGGCGCGCTGAGCACGGCCGTGGACGAGGCGATCGCCGCCAACGCGGCCATCGCGGACAAGATCCGCGGCGGCAAGGTCGCGGCGGCGGGCGCGCTCGTCGGCGCGGTCATGAAGGCCACCCGAGGCCAGGCGGACGCGGCCCGCGTGCGCGAGCTGATCCTGGAAAAGCTCGGCGTCGAGGGCTGATCCCGGAAAGGCCCGGTAACAAGGGCCGATCCTGGGAGGCCGGCCGTCCTGTGCGTGGGCGGTTCCCGTACGTCCCTGAAGGGGCGGTGCACCCGTGAGCCGGGTGTACCGCCCCTTCACCCATCCGAGGAGTCGGAGTCCGCCGAACACCGGCACTGCCGAGATCCTCTCCGTCGTCCTCCTGCTGGGCGTGCCGGTACGCGATCCTCGGCCCTGCTCCCGGTCGTCGCGGCGGCGGGTCCTGGCCCGCTGCTCGCCGCGCTGATCGGCGTGAACCCCGGCCCGGACCTCACGTACGCCGGCTCGCTCGCCGCTCTGTCCGAGCGTCCGCAGCGCCTCACCGGTTGGACTTCCCGGACGACCTGTTGGACGTTCACCACCGAGCCGTACGAAATCCTTCCCGGCGCCACCTGGCTTGATTAGTTTCCCGGCTGTACCACAGGACTCGGGAGGCTCACTTGACCACGGACATTTCACGGCGACGGCTCTTCGCGCTCGGCGGCGGTGCGCTGGGCGTCGCGGCGGCGGGGTCGCTGCTGCCGCCGTCGCTGCAGGCAGCGATCGCCGCGCAGCCGGCGCACTCGGCGGGGTCCGGTGGCGCCGACGGGCTCGGAGCCATCAAGCACGTGGTGATCCTGATGCAGGAGAACCGTTCCTTCGACCATTACTTCGGGACGCTCCGGGGAGTACGCGGCTTCGGCGACCGCAACGCCGTCGAACTGCCCTCCGGCAAGCCGGTCTTCGAGCAGCCCGCTCCGCTGGGCACCTCCGTGCTGCCGTTCCCGGTGCGGGACGCCGCCGAGACGCAGAAGAAGGACCTCCAGTACATCGGCGCGCTCGACCACTCCTGGAGCGGTGGCGGCAAGGCGTGGGCCGGGGGGTGGATGAACGGCTGGGTGACCGCCAAGACGGCCGCCACCATGGCGTACTACGACCGCCGTGACATCCCGCTGCACTACGAACTGGCCGACACGTTCACGGTCTGCGACGCCTACCACTCCTCCATCCACACCTCGACCAGCCCCAACCGCAACCACCTGTGGAGCGGGAAGACGGGCAACGAGGCGAACGGCAAGCGGGCCGTCGGGAACGACGCGTACAGCGAGGGCACGCACCCCGGATACGACTGGGGCACGTATGCGGAGCGGCTGGAGAAGGCCGGGCGCAGCTGGCGTACGTACACCGAGTGGGAGAACTTCACCGACAACCAGATCGAGTTCTTCGCCACCTTCAAGGCGATCGCCCGCAAGGCACTGGCGAAGACCGGCGGCCATACGTACATGGAGTCGTTCTACTCGGCGGTACGGGACGCGGACGCCACGGAGCGGGAGCGGCTGTTCGGTCTGCTCGAAGAGGGTGTCGCCACCCTGGACAAGACCGAACGCAGCCTCTTCGAGCGTGCGCTGCGCCGGGTGGAGACCGGAACCCTGGCCGATGAGTTCGCCAAGGACGTGGCGGCGGGCACGCTGCCCGAGGTCTCCTATCTGGTGCCGTCGGCCGTCGACTCCGAGCATCCGAGCGTCTCTTCGCCGATCCACAGCGCGACGATCGTCTACAAGGTCCTGGACGCGCTGGGCAAGCACCCCGATGTGTGGCGGCACACCGCCGTGCTCATCAACTACGACGAGAACGATGGCTTCTTCGACCATGTGCCGCCGCCGGTCGCACCGCCCGAGGTGGCCGAGGAGCAGTGGGAGGGCAAGCCCACCGGCCTCGGGATGCGGGTGCCGCTGCTCGTGGTGTCGCCGTGGACCGTGGGTGGCTACGTCTGCTCCGAGGTCTTCGACCACACTTCCGTGATCCGCTTCCTGGAGCGCTGGACCGGTGTGGGGGAACCGAACATCAGCGACTGGCGGCGCACCGTCACCGGCGATCTGACCTCGGCCTTCGACTTCAAGCACGCGCGGCGCCGACCCGAGGTGGAACAGCCGGGCGCCATCCCGCCGTTCAGCGGACGCTGGGCGCCGAAGCCGCCGCTCGTGCAGCACATGCCCGTACAGGAGGCCGGGGTGCGCCCGGCCCGTGCGCTGCCGTACCAGCCGGACGCCCGGGCGAAGCTGGTGGACGGGGCGGTGCAGGTGGCCCTCAGCAACACAGGGCGCTCGTCCGCGCATTTCGCGCTGTATCCGTACGCGGGAGAGTTTCCCGTACCGCAGCACCGGGATGTAAGGGGCACGGCGCAATGGACGGTGCCCCTTACCGGCGCGGCGTACCGGTTCACGGTGACGGGGCCGAACGGCTTTCGGCGCGAGTTCGCCGGGTCCGCGAAGGACGGCATTTCGGCCGGGGCCGAGGTCGCCTCGCGGGTCGACGCGCATGAGCGGGATCTGCATCTCACCCTGCGCAACACGGGGCGCACGACGCTCACCTTCACCGTACGGCCGCTGAGCTACGTCGACGAGGCGGACCTGCGGGACTGGACCAGGACCGTCAAGGTCAAGCCGGGGCGCAGCCGTACGGTCGTGCACTCGGCGGCCGACGCACACGGCTGGTACGACCTGGCCGTCACCGTCGACGGGGACGATGCCTTCCGGCGCCGGCTGATGGGACACATCGAGAACGGCCGGGCGAGCGTCTCCGGCTGACCGACCAGCGCGCGCAAAGGCACGGGAGTTCGATGTCCGGCGGAACCGGGGCGCGGCGGGGCGTTTCCTTGATCATGACTGAACCGATCGAGGAATGGCCCGCCGTCACGGTGGGCGCCGACCCCCGGGGCGCTGATCCCGAGAAGGCGGACCCCGTCGTCCTGGAGTGCGCCCGCATGCTCGCCGCCGAACCGGACGGCGAGCATGCCGTTCTGCTGACCTTCGGGCTGGTGAACATGGCGCCGTACGTCATCGGGCGGCGCGGCGACCCTGTCGAGCGGGCCGTTGTGGACGCGCTCGGCGCCGCGGCGGAGGCCATGGACGAGCGGCTGCGCCGGGCGCCCGGCTGCGGGCATGCGGACCATCCGTACACGGGGAGCATGAAGGAGTGGGACACGGATGCGTCTGCGCTGCTCGACGCGCCGGACGCCCAGGTTCCGCTCACCGCGTGGGACGAGGCCGCGGCCTGCCCCCACAACGCCGTCGGATGGGCACGGATCGCCGCCGATGTGATCCTGCCGGGCAGCGTGGGCGGGATCCCCGAGATCATCCCCGAGAGCCACGAGAACAGCGTCCACAGCCTGGGCGGTGTGCTCAACGACTATCCGTACGGCGATCCGTACTGGGACCTGGAGGCCCACGCCACACCGCCCGGCAGCCTCTCCCGGGCCGCTCTCGCCGCGTCGCGCATCTCTACGCCCCCGAAACATGCCCCGCACCCGAACCCGGCCAGGGATTCGGGAGCGAGCTGCTGGCCTGCCCCGCCCACCTGGCGGACATATTGACGAAGGGCATCGCGGAGATCGAGGAGCGGTTCGAGGACGAACTGGAGGCGGAGGAGGAACGACTCGCCGAGTGAAGTGGCCGGAAACCGTTGTGAGTAAGGCCACGAAAGGGACAAAGGATCACCAACGGCTGCCAGAGTGAAGGTTCTCAGGTAATGCGTTCTTTACGGGCAATTCACGTTTTGTTCCGGTAAAGAACCGCGAACCATCAGGGAGCACGTCCGTTGGCTGCCATTGCCCGCTGGTGTATCAGGCACCGTCTCATCGCCGTCCTCATCTGGCTCTTCGCCCTCGGCGGCGCGGCCACCGCGGCGGGTTTCGCGGGTTCTGCCTACTCCAACGACTACGGGGTGCCCGGTACGGAGTCCGGCCAAGCCGCCGAGCTCCTCAAGAGCGGCTTCACGGACATCGGCGGTGACACGGACACCATCGTCTGGCACACCACCGACTCCACCGTGCGGGCCGCCGATGTCCGGCAGACGATGACCCGGACCCTGCACACGGTCGAGGAACTGCCCGGTGTCGGCGCCGTCACCGGGCCGTACGGGGCGTCCGGCGCCGGGCAGATCAGTGCGGACGGACACACCGCCTACGCCACGATCACTTTCGACCAGCAGTCCGACGACATCCCGGTGCAGCAGGCCCAGGAGGTCGTCGACACGGCGAAGGCTGCCGCCGGCGACCACCTCCAGGTGGAACTGGGCGGTTCGGCCATCGCCCTCACCGAAGCGCCGTCCGTCCACTTCAGCGAGGCCATCGGGGTCGTCGTCGCAGCGGTCGTCCTGTTCCTCGCCTTCGGCTCGCTCGCCGCCAGCATGCTGCCCATCGCCACCGCCCTCGTCTCCGTCGGCACGGCGTACGCAGGCATCGTGCTGCTGGGCCATGTGATGACCGTCGCCGACTTCGCCCCCATGCTGGGCATGCTGATAGGGCTCGGCGTCGGAATCGACTACGCGTTGTTCATCGTCACCCGGCACCGCACAGGGCTGCGCAGAGGCATGACGGTCACCGAGGCGGCTCAGAACGCCGTCGCGACGACCGGGCGGGCCGTCGTCTTCGCCGGAGCCACCGTCTGTATAGCGCTGCTCGGCATGCTGATCCTGCGGCTCGGGTTCCTCAACGGCGTGGCGATCGCCGCCTCGCTCACCGTCGTCCTGACCGTGGCCGCGTCCGTGACCCTGCTGCCCGCCCTGCTGTCCTTCATCGGCATGCGGGCGCTGAGCCGGCGCGAGCGCAGACGGCTCGCCGAGCACGGGCTGCAGCCCGAACTGCCCACCGGCTTCGCCGCCCGCTGGTCCGCGTTCGTCGAACGCCACCCCAAGCTGCTCGGGGCGCTCGCCGCCGTGGTGATGCTGGTCCTCGCGCTGCCCACGTTCTCCCTGCATCTGGGCACCGCCGACCAGGGCAACAACGCCTCCTCGTCGACCACCCGGCAGGCGTACGACCTGCTGGCCGACGGATTCGGGCCCGGCGTCAACGGCCCGCTGACGGTTGCCGCGCAGCTCGACGGCGCGGACGACCGGCTGGCGATGGACGGCCTGCCGGCCGTCCTGCGGAGCACCGACGGCGTGGCCTCGGTCGGCCCGGTCACGTACAACAACAGCGGCAGTGCGGCCTTCGTCACCGTCGTACCGAAGTCGTCACCGCAGTCGCAGGAGACCAGTGCGCTCGTCGACCGGTTGCGTACGGACGTTCTCCCGCGGGCCGAGGCGAACACCTCGCTCCGGGCCCATGTGGGCGGGGTGACGGCCAGCTACGACGACTTCGCCCGGATCATCATCGGCAAACTCCCGCTCTTCATCGGCGTCGTCATAGGGCTCGGCTGTCTGCTCCTGCTGCTGGCCTTCCGGTCGATCGGCATTCCGCTGAAGGCCGCCGTGATGAATGTGGCCGCCGTCGCCTCCTCGTTCGGCGTCGTCGTCGCGATCTTCCAGTGGGGGTGGGGGAGCGAGCTGCTGGGGCTGGGCAGCTCGGGGCCCATCGAACCGTTCCTGCCGGTCATCATGGTGTCCGTGCTGTTCGGGCTCTCCATGGACTACCAGGTGTTCCTGGTCGGGCGGATGTACGAGGAGTGGCTGGAGACAGGTGACAACCGTCGGGCGGTCCGGGTCGGCCTCGCCGAGACCGGCCGCGTGATCAACTCCGCTGCCGTGATCATGATTTCGGTCTTCCTCGCGTTCGTCCTCAGCGGGGACCGGGTCATCGCCATGTTCGGTATCGCGCTCGCCGCGGCGGTCGCGCTCGATGCCTTCGTTCTCCGGACGCTGTTGGTTCCCGCCCTGATGCATCTGCTGGGCGGAGCGAACTGGTGGCTGCCGCGCTGGCTGGACCGGCAGCTGCCGCGGATCAGCATCGAGCCTCCCGAGTACCGCGCGCCGCATGCGAAGATCCCGCAAGCAGCGCAAGCAGCGCAAGCAGCGCAAGCAGCGCAAGCAGCGCAAGCAGCGCAAGCAGCGCAAGCAGCGCAAGCAGCGCAAGCAGCGGAATCGGTTCGAGAAGGAGCATGATGTTCGCGATATCCCTGGGCGACGACGGAGCGGAACTGCGTCCGCTGGAGATCTGGCAGGCGGAGGAGTTCCTCGCCCATGTGGACCGGGCCCGCGGGCTCGTCGACCCCTGGATCCCGTTCGCCTCGTTCGTCACCGACCTCGACTCGGCGCGCGCCCTGCTCCGGCAGTACGCGGAGAAGCAGGCGGCCGACACAGGGCGGCTCTACGGCATCTGGCTGGACGGCACGCTCGTCGGCGGTGTCCTGTTCCGGATCTTCGACACGGAGTCCGGGAACTGCGAGGCCGGCTGCTGGCTGGAGTCGGCGGGGGAGGGGCGTGGCCTGGTCACGCGGGCAGCACGGAAGCTGATCGACTGGGCGTTCCACGAGCGCGGCATGCACCGCGTGGAGTGGGATGTGTCCGCCGCGAACACCCGAAGCATTGCCGTGGCCAAGCGGCTCGGCATGACACGCGACGGGGTGCTGCGCGAGAGCTACCTGTACCGCGGCGAGCGGCACGACTTGGAGATCTGGTCCGTACTGGCCCGGGAGTGGCCGGCGCAGAAGGCTTGAGGACGGGGGAGGTGGGACGGGCCGGCGACGGTTTTAAGAGGGTTCTCATCTGGGCCGCCTAGCGTGCGGGACATGAACCCCGGAACTCCCAAGAACCCCACCACTCCCACCGGCTCCGTCGCTCCCGCTGTTCTCGATGATGAGGAGACCGGGGCCGAGGAGAACGCAGCCGACGCGAACGCGGCCGAGGAGACCGCTGCCAAGGACGCGGCGCACAGCCTCGACAAGGGACCGGCCCAAGGCGACGGAGAGCTCGCGGTGGCCGGCGCCGCCGGGGCGGGCTCCGCCTCCGCCTCCGGCTCCGATCAGGATCCCGACCTGGATGTCGACTTCGAGGACCCCGACTTCAAGGACCCCGACTTCGACGACTCCGGCAAGGGGACGTCCGGCCTCGGCTCGGCCGCCGCGGCCGTGGCCGCCGCCGGTCTCGGTGTCGTCGCGCTCAGCGGGTCCTGGACCGGCAAGATCGCCGCCGAGCGCCAGACCTTGATCGGGCAGATCAAGACCTCGAGCGGCGGCACCGCGGCCCAGCAGATCTCCGAGATCTACGGCGACGCCTGGCACTCCACGGCGCTGGTCAACGGCCTGTTCGCTCTGCTCGCCCTGCTGGTCGGCATCTTCGCCCTGATCCGCCCGGCCTTCGGCGCGCCCTCCCCGCACCCGCAGCCCGGCTGGGTGCGCGCGGTCGCGACCGCCGGCATCGCGCTCGGTGTCCTCGGCCTGGTGATCTCCGCCGGTATGTACTTCGACCTCATCCTGCCCCTGCCGACCGTGGGCACCACCAAGTGAGTACGCACCGCCCTACGGCGGTCTAACGACCTCCCCCACGACAGGGAGCCCGCTCC